>CAYWXJ010000098.1:0-8260 GCA_964462405.1 uncultured Eubacterium sp. | reverse complement strand
AGGAAGAGATACCTTAGAAGCAGTCTACGCAGAGTGCTTTCATGGTGAAGATGCCTTAGTGCGTCCCCAGATCACCTGCGGAACCCATGCGCTTGCCCTTGCCCTAATGTCAAACCTTCGTCCGGGAGATGAGCTGTTATCCCCCGTAGGAAAGCCCTACGATACCTTAGAAGAAGTAATCGGCATCCGCCCGTCAAAAGGCTCTTTGGCAGAATACCGGATTTCTTATCGTCAGGTGGATCTATTAGAAGACGGCAGCTTTGACTATGAGGGAATCCGCAATGCCATCAACGAGAAAACAAAATTAGTCACCATTCAGCGTTCTAAAGGCTATGCCGCACGCCCGACCTTATCTGTTGCGCGAATCGGGGAATTGATTGCATTCATAAAAAAAATAAAGCCGGATGTGATCTGCATGGTAGATAATTGCTACGGAGAATTTGTAGAAGAGAAAGAACCGTTAGAAGTCGGGGCTGACATGATAGTCGGTTCTTTGATTAAAAACCTTGGCGGCGGATTAGCACCCATCGGCGGCTACATTGTCGGAAAAAAGGAATGTGTGGAAAATGCGGCCTATCGTCTGACTTCTCCCGGCCTCGGAAAAGAAGTCGGAGCATCCCTTGGAATCATTCAGTCCTTTTATCAGGGACTTTTTCTGGCACCTACTGTAGTAAACAGTGCATTAAAGGGAGCCATTTTTGCAGCCAATATTTACGAAACACTGGGATTTGATGTAATTCCCGACAGCTCTGAGAGCCGGCATGATATTATTCAGGCAGTTACCTTCCATAATCCAGAGGCAATGATTGCTTTTTGCAGGGGAATCCAGGCGGCAGCTCCGGTTGACTCCTATGTAACACCGGAACCGTGGGCAATGCCGGGCTATGACAGTGATGTCATTATGGCAGCAGGCGCCTTTGTACAAGGTTCTTCCATAGAGCTGAGTGCAGACGGCCCGTTAAAGCCGCCGTATTCTGTCTATTTTCAGGGAGGACTTACCTGGTATCATGCAAAATTAGGCATTTTAATGTCATTGCAAAAACTTTATGAGCAAAATCTTGTTAATAAGGACCTGATGTGTTAGAATAATATGAACGATTTTTGGAATTTGACATCTTTTCCCATACAGGCAGAGAGTAGAAAGGATATTCCATGAATCATCATTTAACGGTAAAGGAATTACCGGAATCCGAAAAACCCTACGAAAAATGTCTGCGTTTTGGTCCTGAATATCTCTCTGATGCAGAGCTTTTAGCGGTGATTATCCGTACCGGAACTGTCGGTAAGAAATCCATCGAAGTTGCACAGGAGATTTTAAACCGCAGGGAGAAGAACCTATTGAACCTTTATCTTTTAAGTTTAAAGGACCTGATAGCAATCCCCGGTATCGGTACCGTAAAGGCCGTCCAGCTAAAATGTCTTGCTGAGATTACCAAACGTATGACAAAAGCAACGAGAATCCACGAGGTATCCTTAAACAGTGCGCATTCCGTTGCATCCTACTATATGGAGGAGCTGCGTCACGAGGACAGAGAAAAGCTCATATTGTGCATGTTTGATTCCAAATGCGCTCTGTTAGGGGATGAAGTGATTTCCGTCGGAACCATCAATGCTTCCCTGATTTCTCCAAGAGAAATTTTTAAACAGGCATTGATAAATCAGGCGGTTTACATTATACTTTTGCACAATCATCCCAGCGGAAGTCCTAAGCCAAGCCTGCAGGACAAGCTTGTGACCAGAAGAATACAGGAATGCGGAGAATTGATAGGAGTTCATTTATCGGATCATATTATCATAGGAGACAATCAATATTTCAGCTTTAAGGAGAAAAATCTGCTTTGCTAGCAGATTGAAGGGAGAAATACAATGAACAACAATATTTATGGCATTGATTTAGGAACCTGCAACATGAAAGTGTTCTGCAAATCAACCGGCAAAATATTAAACGAGAAAAATACAATCGCTATTGTAAATAAGAACCAGATGTATGCATATGGAGATGCCGCATACGCAATGTATGAAAAAGCACCGGAAAATATCAGTGTAACGTTTCCGATCGTCAATGGTGTCATTGCCGATTTTAACAATGTACAGAATATGATTTTTGACTTTCTTGAAAAACATGCTAAGGGAAAAGTCCATGGCGCAGAATATATCGTAGCAGTACCTACCGACATTACAGAAGTGGAGAAAAAGGCATTTTTTGACTTATTCTACAAGAGCAAGGTAAAGCCAAAGAATGTATTGCTTTGCGAGAAACCGATCGCAGACGCAGTCGGTCTTGGATTAGATGTCAATGAGCCTACCGGTGTTATGATCGTAGATATTGGAGCTGACACTACAGAAATTTCTGTCATTTCCTTAGGCGGACTTGTATTAAGTGACTTGCTGCATTTTGGCGGCAACCGGATCGACGAATCCATTATCAGCTATATCAAACGTACTTACAATTTAGTCATCGGTCAAAAGACAGCAAAATCCTTAAAAGAAATATTAGGCTCAGGACTTCCGGGAAGGGAAGAGAGCATGGTAATCGTTGGAAGGGATCTTGTCAGCGGTCTTCCGATTGAATTAGAAATAAATGCACAGACTGTATATGAAGCAATTAAGGACAACTTAAATTCCATCTGCAATTCGATTAAGATGATTTTGGAAAAAACACCGCCGGAGGTTGCAAAGGATATTATTCATTCCGGTATTTATATTACCGGAGGCGGTTCCCAGATTCAGAATTTAGATGCACTGTTCACACAGATTACCAATATTCGTGTAAATACATGTGAAACTCCGGAAGAATCCGTTGTCCGTGGTTTGAATAAAATTGTTTCCGATGAAAAATACAAACGTTTAACATTTAATATGAAGACAAGAATTTTGAGATAATCGAGGTATTTTATGAAACGGAAATCAAAATTTAAGATTCCGTCAAAGTATATGCTGATGTTCCTTTCAGCAATATGCGGAATTGCAATTTATGTCAGTTTTACCATGAATCTTTCCGGCGGGCCGTTAAATACCGCTGCAGGATATGTATTTATTCCCATGCAGTGCGGCATTAATTATGTCGGAAGCTGGATTGTAAACCAGGCAGACAATTTGAAAAGCTTAAAGGATGTTATGGCAGAAAACGAAGAATTAAAGGCTCAGGTCGATGCATTGACATCTGAATTAAATACCATCAAATTAGAGCAGTATGAATTAGATAATTTAAGAGAGCTTTTAGAACTGGATCAGAAATACCCAAGCTACGAAAAGGTAGCAGCAAATGTAATCGGCAAGGATACCGGCAACTGGTTTTCCGTATTTACCATTGACAAGGGAAGCAGGGATGGTATTGAAGTTGATATGAATGTGATTGCAGGAAGCGGCCTTGTGGGTATTGTAACAGATGTCGGTCCTAATTATGCAAA
This sequence comes from uncultured Eubacterium sp., assembly GCA_964462405.1. Lineage (GTDB taxonomy): Bacteria > Bacillota > Clostridia > Lachnospirales > Lachnospiraceae > Roseburia_B. Next base: position 4,850 of record CAYWXJ010000098.1, on the reverse strand, counting down.
AGTTCGTTCTATTATTGACGATACCAGCAAAACAAGCGGTATGATAACAACGACTTCTGACGGCTGCATTGTGCATGGTGATTTACAGGAGATGAATGAGAATCAGAATATTCTGTTTACCGATCTGAAGGATTCGGATGATGAAGCAGCCATAGGGGATCCTGTTGTGACTTCCTATATCAGCGACAGGTATGTTCAGGGGGTTTTAATCGGATATATCAACACCTTGGAGGTAGATTCCAATAATCTGACAAAATCAGGAACCCTGACTCCGGCAGTTGATTTTGAACACATTCAGGAAGTATTGGTGATTCTTGATAAAAAAGAATCCGGTGAAGAGAACGAATAATGGAGGATGTTATGAAGCGTAAGATTATTGTGATTATTACAGTTATCATCTGCTTTTTGCTGCAGAGTACCGTATTTCAGACGCTTTCCTTTGCTTCCATCTCACCGAATCTATTGATTATCGTTACTTCCTCCTTCGGTTTTATGCGGGGCAGGAAGGAAGGTATGTTCATTGGCTTTTTCAGCGGGCTGCTGATTGATATTTTTTATGGGAGTGTAATCGGATTTTATGCATTGCTTTATATGTATGCTGGTTATACCAACGGGCTTTTTCGGAAAATGTTCTTTCCGGAAGACATTAAGCTGCCAATGATTTTGATTTCAGCAAGTGATCTGATATGCAATCTGTTTATTTATTTCTTTTTATTTTTGTTCCGCAAGCAGTTTGCATTTGACTATTTTTTGATCCATATTATCATACCGGAATGGGTATATACGATTCTGGTTACGATTTTTCTGTATTTTATATTGCTTAAGATAAATCAGAAACTGGAAATGACAGAAAAAAGGAGTACTGGTAAATTTGTTTGATACAATAAAAGATTTTTTCGTTAGTTTCTTCAAATCCAGATTGTTTGTACTGACCGTTGCTGTGATTATTCTTTTCGGAATTCTCATACAACGGGTATTTGTGCTTCAGATCGTAAACGGGGAAGAATATTTAAATAATTACACCTTAAAAATCGAAAAGAAGCGGGAGTTAAAGAGTACCCGTGGCAATATTTATGACAAAAACGGCAATCTGCTGGCTTATAATGAGCTTGCCTACACCATTACGATTGAAGACAACGGCAGTTACGATACAACAGAAGAGAAGAATAACTCCATCAATCATGTTTTAGAACAGATTTTAAAGAAATTAGATAAAAACGGCGATTCCATTGATAATGGCTTTGAAATCACAATGGAAGATGATGGGAATTATGTCTATAATGTGGAGGGAAAGACCCTGCAGCGTTTCCTTGCTGATGTATATGGGCATCCTTCCATAGATGATCTCGCATATAACAAAAAGCTTGGCTATAATGAAGGCGAAGCAACTGCAAGTCAGGTAATCGAGTATCTGCAAAGTGACAAGAAATTCGGAATTGTCGGAAAATATGAAGAAAATATGGCATACCGTATTACGGTAATTCGTTATGCCATGTCCGAAAACAGCTATCAGAAATATATCGCAACAACCATTGCAACAGACGTCAGTGAAGAAACGGTAGCTTATGTCAGCGAAAATGCAGATGTTTTACAAGGCGTGGAGGTTGTAGATGATACCATCCGCCGATATGTAGACAGTAAATATTTTGCCCAGATCATCGGTTATACCGGTAAAATCTCACAGGAAGAATATGATTCCCTGTCAAAAGAAAGCGCCGAATACACATTGACCGATGTTGTAGGAAAATCCGGAATTGAACAGTATTTAGATTTGACATTACAGGGCAAGAAGGGTTCAGAAACTGTATATGTAGACAATCTTGGTAAAGTGATTGAGACCAAAGAGCGGATTGAGCCGACTGCCGGAAATAATGTATATCTGTCCATTGATGCAGACCTTACAAAAGCAGTTTATGATTTATTAGAGCAGGAAATTGCCGGAATCGTATATGATAAAATCCAAAATATCAAAAATTATGATGCGGCTTCCGAAACCAAAGCTTCCGATATTATCATTCCGGTGGATGATGTATATTATGCTTTGATACAGAACAACGTTTTAGATATGAATCATTTTTCCGCAGATGATGCAAGTACTACGGAACAGGCTGTATATGCGGCATTTGTTTCCAAACAGGAAGCCGTCTTATCCGCAATTTTATCCGAGCTTGTTTCGGAGAATCCCACACCATTTGGTTCTCTGGATCATGAAAGCGAAGACTATATTTCATACATTGTAAATATGTTAAAGGACAAAGAAATTCTTGTAAAAGATAAGATTGATACCCAGGACAGTGTTTACCTGCAATGGGCAGATGGAAGCATCAGTTTAAAGGAATATCTGAATTATGCGATTGCAAAGAACTGGATTGATATTACACAATTCTCTGTAAATGAGAAATATTCGGATTCTACAGAAATATATTCTGCTTTATTGACCTTTATTCAGGAAGAATTATCGGAAGACGATGCTTTTTCTAAAATTATCTATAAATATATAATTGAACAGAATCTTATCGGCGGAACACAGCTTTGTCTTATTTTATATGACCAGGGTGTGTTGGAAAAAGATGAGGCGCAGGCTGCGGCATTGACATCCGGTGCCATATCGGCATATAATTTTATACGTGAGAAGATTAAAAATCTCGAAATTACACCTGCCCAGTTAGCCTTAGACCCGTGCTCCGGTTCCTGTGTTGTTACTGATGTAAAAACAGGGGAGATTCTTGCATTAGTATCCTATCCGGGATATGATAATAACAGGCTTGCGAATACGGTAGATGCCAAATATTTTGCGAGCTTGACAAGTGATCTTTCCAATCCGCTTTATAATTATGCGACACAGGAGAAAACGGCACCCGGTTCCACCTTTAAGATGGTAATCGCTACCGCTGGTATGGCAGAGCAGGTCATTGATACCAGTACCCAGATCTTAGATGAAGGACAGTTCAAGCGTTTAGAAGAAAACGGACCGAAATGCTGGGCATATCCTTCCAATCACGGGCTGGTCAATGTATCTGAAGCGATTCGGGATTCCTGTAACTATTATTTTTATGAAGTAGGCTACCGGTTAAGCTTAAGTAATAATGTTTACAATGAGAAAAAGGGTATTGAGACCATTCAAAAATATGCTTCCATGTTTGGTCTGAATGATAATACCGGAATTGAAATACCGGAAAATACGCCGCAGGTAGCTAATGAGTACCCGATTACAGCTTCCATCGGACAGAGTAATAACAACTATACAACAACGCAGCTTGCCAGATATGTCACAGCGGTTGCGAATAAAGGAACGGTTTATAATGAAACCTTATTAAAAGAGATCCGCAGTTCTGACGGCCAAGTATTAGAGACCTATGCTCCGAACGTAAAGAATACCGTAGACGTATTAAATTCCCAACAATGGGATGCAATTCATTCCGGTATGCGTATGGTAGTAGAAAGCTCAAGCCTGTTTAAGGATTTTCCGGTGGCAGTTGCCGGAAAGACCGGTACAGCACAGCAGGTAACCACGCGTGCGAATCATGCTTTATTCGTGGGATTTGCACCTTATGATAATCCGAAGATTTCTGTTGTAACCAGGATTGCTTATGGATATACATCTCACAATGCAGCCGATGTATCCAGGGATATTCTATCTTATTATTTTAAAGTGCAGAGTTCAGATGCACTTATAAATGGACAAGCCAAAAATGTAAACGGTAGTTCCAATACCTTTACAGACTAATAAATATATCAACAGGAGGGGTAATATGTCACAGCCAGTTATTATAAAGAGTAATAAATATGGCATAAACCTTATCTTAGACCCAAATGTTCCTTTTGGGGAACTGTTAGGCCATGTTACAGATAAGTTTTTAGAATCTGAGAAATTCTTTAAAAATGCCCGGATGGCGATTTCCTTTGAAGGAAGAACACTGTCCGATGAAGAAGAATACCGGATTCTGGATACCATATCTCAAAAGACAAGCATCCACATTGCATGTATTATTGACAATGATGAGATAAGAGAACAGTATACGAAGCAAAAGCTGGATGAATGCTTAGCTGCTGAATCCGGAAATGTGGGCAGGTTTTATAAAGGAACTTTACGTTCCGGTCAGGTATTGGAATGTGAGACAAGCATCATTATTATCGGTGATGTAAATCCGGGAGCAAAGATTCTTTCCACCGGAAATATCGTTATTTTAGGAGCTTTAAAAGGAACCGCTTATGCAGGAGCCTCCGGAAATGAAGGATGCTTTGTAGCAGCATTGGATATGAATCCGGTTCAGATAAAAATAGGTAATATCATTGGCAGAAGTGAAGATAAGGGCATTCTTGCTTCAATTCGTGAACGCAAGAAAGTAGCGGCAGAACCACAGGTAGCTACGGTATCAGATGGTCATATTCTAATCGAGCCAATTACGAAAAATACATTTAATAATTTTTAATTATCAGGAGGATCAAAAATCATGAGTGAAGTAATTGTAATTACATCTGGTAAAGGCGGCGTTGGTAAGACTACCACAACTGCCAATGTAGGTACCGGTCTGGCACAGTTGAATAAGAAAGTCGTATTAATTGATACCGATATAGGACTCAGAAACTTAGATGTTGTTATGGGGCTTGAGAACAGAATCGTATACAATCTTGTAGATGTTGTGGAAGGCAATTGCCGCATTAAACAGGCGTTGATTAAAGATAAGAAATATCCGAATCTTGCTTTACTGCCATCTGCACAGACAAGAGATAAGACTTCCGTTACTCCGGAACAGATGAAGAAGCTTACGGAAGAATTACGGGAAGAATTTGATTACATACTGTTAGACTGTCCGGCTGGCATTGAACAGGGATTTAAAAATGCGATT
>CAYWXJ010000097.1:0-8306 GCA_964462405.1 uncultured Eubacterium sp. | reverse complement strand
GTTGGATTTCTTCTGCCAGATCCAAAGCATCTCATCCGTGCAGCTCTTGATGGCTGTCCGCCGGAGTGTGATTGCCGGAAACTCTTTGGACAAATCGTAGCGGTTGACTGCCGCAAACTTCTTTATGGTATAGGCACTGGTGCCGTCTTCCCATTTCGGACGGACCTTTTCACCCTCTGTACTCACTCCGTTTTCTAATATATCTTTACACATTTCTACAAATACTTTATCTGCGTAACTCATGAAAGCCTCCTTCTTCCCGTCTCTGTCTGTCAATGACTTATTTTAACGAATTTTTAAAGGAAACGCAATATATAAATCTTCTTTTGACAGTCCTGCCGTAACAGTTCAGCGTAGGACTTTGCACTTGCTGCAAAGCCCGTAAGAATATGTAGATTTTTCCGAGCGTGAATCCGCCCCTTGCCGTAGGCAACTTTAAATGGACGGATTCAGTAACAGTGAAGCCGAAAGGCTGAACTGTTACGTCCTGCCATCCGCCCTGCTCCACCGCCAAAAATCTGTTCTCCCTGACAAAACTCCTGTGACTGTAAGCGTGATTGTTTACTCTGCACAAATCACTTCCCCGGTATAAAAATCTACCTTATACCAGCCTTTTGTTTTTGTAGCATAGACTTCCTGTCCATCTTCCGTATAAAAAACATAATAATGTCCGAATATGTAATCAGAATCCTCCTCACCGTCATAAAAGACAACCGATTCACAAGGTCTCTCTATGTCATCTTCCGAAAAAGCCATCTCTGTTCTTCCTATTACAACCTGCAGTTCACCGTTTTCGTTCGATTGAATCTCTTCCATTTCCGTTGTTTTAAAATACATCTCTTTTAAATGTTTCCATGCCGCTTCTACGTCCATTTTTTCTTCCTGCATGTCCGTATTCTGTGAAGTACTTTCCACATCCAGCTTAGATAACAGTTCTAAATTTTTCTTTTCATAATCATTAAATACGGAATCGTCAAATTCATCACTGGTATAGAGCGGTTCATACCATGCACATCCCATAAAATAATTATTCAAATCTTCATTTTTAAAAATATATCCATGCTTTGCATATATCTCATTTTTAGCCAGATGAATCACTAATAATGGCGTTCCTCTGAAATCCTCTTCCGTATAATATCTCATATCTGCGTAAAGCAATGGCTCTATCCGATATGTAATATCCCGTACCTCCATGACATTTTCCCAAAAATCCGTCATTTCTTCGTAATATCCGCTTGCACGATAATAGGAGCTTCTTTCTGCTGCCCTTGCCTCAATCTGCTCCATAGACAATCCCTCATAAAACAATTCATAGAATCTGTAACGCATTTCTTCCTCTGCCGATTCTGTTTCAGCTTCCGCAAAATCCTGTTCTTCGTCCACAGCTTCTGTTTTCTTATCGTCTGCCGTTTCTACAGTCTTATCTGTCAGCAAACTTTCTGTTTCCGCTTCTATTTCTAACTGCGATTCCTCCTTTGTCTGCGTTTGCCCGGTCCCGCAGGCAGACATGCCTGCAAAACAAATACAGCAGCATACAATCAGCCATAACCTTTTCATACGCATTCTCCCTTCCTTTTTTATTACTCAGGCAAATTATAACATTTTACCTGCCGTATAACAAGATTTCCAGCCACACGGATTTTGCACGTAACAGTTCAGCCTTTCGGCTTCACTGTTACTTGCACTGTTACTTGCACTCCTGTCTTTGGAATATTGTATTTTACATTTTGTCCTAAATGTTGTATAATAAACGAAAATGTTTTTAAGGAGATTGTTGAAAATGAGCCAGGAAAAAGTAGAACGTTATAAAAAAGAAAAAGCAAACCGCAAACAGACCATGAAAAAGGAGAAAGCAAAATCCTTTGCCGCACGTATCGCCGGTACCGTTGTATGTATCGCCTTAATCGGCTGGATCGGTTACTCCGGATACAACAAATGGGAATCCAAACAACCTGCAAAAACGACAGAGATTTCCGTTGATGCTCTTTCTGAATATTTAAATGGACTTTCTGCAGAAGAATAAAATACAAGAGGAATGCATCCAAACACACGGACGCATTCCTCTTTTTACACTCCTGAATCTTCTCTGTTAGTATCATCCCATTACGATATATAACCAAATTCAATAATTTTTTTTAAGTAAATTTTGCTCATTCGTAATCATGTTACTGTACACTTGCTTTTTCCAATGCATCATTTACCGCATTCAGGAGTACCATAGAAGTATACTGGTTATCTTCATTGTAAGAAATATTTTCCGTTGACTGCTTTGCAATGATCTGCTCCGAAAGATTTTCTACTGCCGGCTCCATCAGCGGATACATGGTCGCCACGGTTTCATCGAGATTTACCAATGATATGGAATTGATCCGATTCTCGTCTACTACTACCTGTACATCCATGGTACTGTCATTGAGCTGTATTGTGGATGTATATACACCGGCGACATAAGTCATGGTTTCTGCGGTCTTTTCTTTCTGCCTGGGAAGGAACATAAATATTAAAAGCAGAATTAATAATATTCCAAGACCCGCAAATATCAGCGTATATATCATCTCTTTCATATGAAGAACTACTATTTTTGTCTTGGCACTCACCTTGATTCCTCCGATTCCCCTGATTGATAAATTCTATGTGGAAACTTAAGGTTTCATGCCTGAAATATTTATCCTTCTAAAACTATAGCTCTTCGTAAAAAAGCTCCTGGGAATTTATCAGAGGTTCTTCCTCCTGACGTCTTGTGTAATCTCCTTTTTTATTCAGGATTCTCCCCTTTACATTGTCACGCATTACCGTATCAAAGATATGCCGCAGTCGTTCTTTTATATCTTCATCATAGATCGGTGCCGCCACTTCTACCCTGCGTATTGTATTTCTCGTCATAAAATCCGCAGAAGCAATATAGATTTTTTCCCGCTCACCGATACCAAAACGATAAATTCTCGAATGCTCTAAATATCTTCCTACCACACTGATGACAGTAATGTTATCCGTCCTGTCTTTTATCCCGGGGACTAAACAGCAGATTCCGCGGATAATCATTTCGATCTTTACACCTGCCATAGAAGCCTCGATAAACTTTTCAATCAGAAGCTTATCTGTCAATGCATTCATCTTTATGCCAATATAAGCTTTTTCTCCGTTTTTAGCAGCTGCAATTTCCCTGTCTATCATTTCTATGACTTTGCTCTGCAGACAATGCGGTGCAACCAGAAGATGGTTTGTCTGTTCTACGGTCTCACCCATTAGAAGTGCTTTAAATACCTCTGCTGCCTCTGCTCCAATCTGCGGGTCTGCTGTCATCAGGGATAAATCCGTATACAGTTTAGATGTTTTTTCATTATAATTACCGGTTCCAATCTGGGTAATATAGGAGAGTCCCTGCTCTGTATTTCTGGTAATCAGGCAGAGCTTGGAATGTACCTTATATTTTCCAAGTCCGTAAATCACACGGCAGCCCGCATCTTCTAACACTCTTGACCATTCAATATTGCTCTCTTCGTCAAAACGCGCCCGCAGCTCCACCAGCACGACAACTTCTTTTCCGTTTTCTGCTGCCTCTACCAAGGCCTCTATCACCTTACTGCGGTCCGCCAAACGGTACAGCGTCATCTTAATGGATACAACACTTTCATCCTCCGCTGCTTCGCGTAAAAGCTCAATAAATGGCTTGATGCTCTCGAAGGGATAGGACAAAAGTACATCCTTTCTCTTTATCTGCGCCATCAGGCTTTCCGACCGGTTCAAAAAATTCGGGCTTTTCGGAGAATGCTTCCGATAAAACAGCTCTTCCTTCTCCCTTAAAAAATTCTGTATCTGAAATACAAAGGAGAGGTCTAAGGGCGTTGCTGAAAGAAAAATATGCTTCTTCGACAGCCCTAAGTACTGGCACAATTCAGACACAACCGAGCTGCTTAATTTTCTGGATAATTCCAGTCTGACAGGGCTTAACCGCTTTCTCTGCTTTACTAAATGTTCCATGGTATTCCTGTAATCTAAATCTTCATCATATACTGCATCTGCGTCAATATCCGCATTTCTTGTTACACGCATCAGGGATTTTTCGCAAATTTTATATTTTTTAAATAATTTTAATGCAAAATGTAATATTAATTCTTCCGACAGCATAAAATCCCCCGGTCTGGTCGGAATCTCAATTAATCTTTTAAATACCGTATTGCTGCATGGAATAATTCCGATTTTATATTTGTGGCTTCTGGTTTCTAAACGGAGTACTGCATAAAGTTCGTTTCCGTCTAAAAATGGGAACGGCTGCTGTTTTACGACAATCATCGGCGATAAAAAGGGTGCGGCTGCTTTGTCAAAATATTCCTCTAATACTTCTCCTTCTTTTCCGGACAATTTTTGAAAATGAATAATCCGCACGCCCTGCGGCTCTAATTCGCCCATAAGCTGTTCATATACTTTTCCTTTTTTTCTGTCTAATTCCCTTGTACACTTCAGAATCGCAGCAACCTGTTCGGCACTTGTCAGATTCGTCTTGTTCTCACGAATGATTTCTTTCGACTGCATCTGGACCATCAAAGTACCTACACGCACCATATAAAATTCATCTAAATTTGTCTGATAAATAGATGCAAATGTCAATCGCTCCGCCAGCGGAACCTTTGGATTTCCCGCTTCATCTAATACTCTCTCGTTAAATTTTAACCAGGAGAGTTCTCTGTTACAATAACAACTTTTTTCCATAAAAAACTCCTTTCGGGTAATCTTTCTTCTTTATTGTGATTACCCAAAAGGACATTTTCTATCACTAAAATGTGTGATTTTTGTAAAAAATGTGTAAATTGTTTAAGCCCGTTTCCACGCAGCCTCTGCGATTTCACAGGCAGCCTTCGCTTCCTGCTTGGACATCTGGGGCGTATCCTTCAGCGGATATGCAATGCCGAGATTTTCATATTTCGGCACTGCTAACGCATGATAGGGAAGCAGCTCTAATTTCTCTGCATTAGGAAGTGTCTTTAAATAATGTCCTAAAGCTTCTAATTCTTCCCGACTGTCTGTAATTCCGGGAACAGCTACGTGGCGAATCCATACCGGAACCCTGTGTTCCTTCAAAAAATCTGCAAACGCAAAAACTTTTCTGTTAGAATGCCCGGTCAGCTTTTGATGCTCTGCTTCATCCATATGTTTCATATCAAGCATTACAAGGTCTGTCACCCTGACAAGTTTGCGGAATTTCTGCATTTTTTCCGCGTTCTCTTTATCAAACAGGATTCCGGAGGTATCTAAGCAGGTGTGAATGCCTTTTTCTTTGGCTTTCTGAAATAATTCCAGCAGAAAATCTATCTGGAGCAACGGCTCGCCGCCGGTGGCTGTTATCCCTCCGGTGGAATAAAAGGCGCGATTTCGCTCAAATTTATCTAAAATTTCATCTGCGGACATCTCTGTACCGTCTTCCATATGCCAGGTATCCGGATTGTGACAATACAGACACCGCATGGGGCAGCCCTGAAAGAATACCACAAAACGTACTCCGGGACCATCTACGGTACCAAAGGTTTCTATGGAATGGATATAACCGGACATAGTATTCTCCTTTTTTCTGACTTATTCTCTGACGGCCGTGAAAACCGCCTGCTGCGCTTCTTTAAAGCTTTCGCAGGCGCAGTATTCACTACATCCTCTCGTGGAATGTACGGGCGATAACTTCATCCTGCTGCTCTTTGGTCAGTTTGATGAAGTTTACAGCGTAGCCGGAAACACGGATGGTTAACTGCGGATATAATTCCGGGTGCTTCTGGGCATCTAATAAGGTGTCTTTATTTAACACGTTGACATTTAAGTGATGTCCGCCTTTGTTTACATAACCGTCTAATAATGCGGTTAAATTCTTCTCTGCATTTTCTTCATCTTTTCCAAGGGCATCCGGCACGATGGTAAAGGTGTTGGAGATACCGTCCTGGGAATCCATGAACGGCAGCTTTGCAACGGAGGCTAAAGAAGCAACGGCTCCATGGGTATCTCTGCCGTGCATTGGGTTTGCACCCGGTGCAAATGCAACTCCGCGTTTTCTTCCGTCCGGTGTGGCACCTGTATTTTTACCGTAGGATACATTAGAGGTAATGGTCAGGATTGAAGTTGTCTGTACCCCGCCGCGGTAGGTGTGATTTCCTTTTACATAGGAAATAAAGGTATGTAATACCTCCTGCGCAAGGGAATCGACACGGTCATCATCATTACCGTATTTCGGGAAATCCCCTTCGATTTCAAAATCAACAGCGATACCGTTCTCGTCACGGATTGGTTTTACTTTTGCATATTTGATGGCAGATAAAGAGTCTGCTACTACGCTCATTCCGGCAATTCCTGTTGCAAACCAGCGTTTTACCTGTTTGTCGTGAAGTGCCATCTGAATCTTTTCATAGGAATATTTATCATGCATATAATGAATGATATTCAATGCGTTGACATAAACACTTGCCAGCCATTTCATCATATCCTTGTATTTCTCCCATACTTCATCAAAGTTTAAGTATTCGGAGGTAATCGGACGGTATTTTGGTCCTACCTGTTTGCCGGAAATTTCATCTACACCTCCGTTAATTGCATAAAGCAGACACTTTGCAAGGTTGGCCCTCGCACCGAAGAACTGCATTTCTTTACCGATTCTCATGGAAGATACGCAGCAGGCAATTCCGTAGTCATCTCCATGTACTACACGCATCAAGTCGTCATTTTCATACTGAACAGCAGAGTGCTTAATGGAAGTTTCTGCACAGAATCTCTTGAAGTTTTCCGGTAATTTTACAGACCAGAGTACGGTCATATTCGGTTCCGGTGCTGCTCCGATATTGTTTAAGGTATTTAAGTAACGGTAAGACATTTTAGTTACCATGCTTCTTCCATCTACGCCGATACCTGCAATGGATTCTGTTACCCAGGTAGGATCTCCTGCAAAAATGCTGTTGTATTCCGGTGTTCTTGCAAATTTGACACAACGTAATTTCATGACAAACTGATCGATGATTTCCTGGATTTCTTTTTCCGTAAATGTACCTTCTGCTAAATCACGTTCCGCATATATATCTAAGAAAGTTGAAGTACGTCCAAGGCTCATGGCAGCACCGTTCTGCTCTTTCACTGCTGCTAAGTATGCAAAATAAACAGCCTGTGTTGCTTCTAATACGTTATTTGCCGGTTTGGAAATATCGCAGCCATAGATTTCTGCTAATTTCTTTAACATTTCCAAAGCACGAATCTGTTCGGACAATTCCTCTCTTTCACGGATAACATCTGAATACATGATGATACGTGTAGAATTAAGCTGCGCCTTTTTATCTTCTATCAAACGGTCAACACCGTAAAGTGCAGGTCTTCTGTAATCGCCGATAATACGGCCTCTTCCGTAAGCGTCCGGAAGTCCTGTGATGATATGGGCACTTCTGCAGGCACGCATTTCCGGTGTATAAGCATCAAATACCCCTGCATTGTGTGTCTTTCTGTGTGTGGTAAAATACTCTACTACCTCTGGGTCTACATGATAGCCGTTATCTTCACATGCCTTTACTGCCATACGGATTCCGCCGTATACCTGAAGTCCTCGCTTGAAAGGCTTGTCTGTCTGAAAACCTACGATTTTTTCCTTTTCTTTATTTAAATATCCCGGTCCATGAGAAGTAATGGTAGAAACCACCTTTGTATCCATATCTAAAACACCGCCGGCTTCTCTTTCCTGTCTGGACAACTCCAGAACTTGATCCCACAAGTCTAAGGTATCCTGTGTCGGTCCTTCTAAAAATCCGGAATCTCCATCATAGGGATGATAATTTAACTGAATGAAATCTCTGACGTTTATCTCCTTTTCCCAGGCTCCGCCTGTAAAGCTTCTCCATGCGTTCTGCATATGCTTACCTCCTGAATATAATTTTGTTAGTTATATCTAACTACAGTTAGAATAATCTAATTCCTGTAGTTTGTCAAGAGTTCTGCGTGTACCAAATTTTATACAAATTTTCTATGCCAAAGCAGAAAAAAACCGGCACGGCTGGACTCTTCGCCCAGACGGTCGGCTCCTATACATTATACTCCCTGTGGTCAATTCCACTTCCGTCAGTCATATAACTGAAAAAAATTTACCATTTTTTTCACCGAACGTCAATAGGCATGCACATAAAAATCCACAAAAATTCAGACTGCCTTACGATGCCATAAGGCCTACAGACAGTCTGATGATGAAGTCAGATGGTTTTTGGTTGTAAAGTTAAAGGAAAACAAAATGACTGCAATCTCATTTGTTAGTTTTATCTAACTTCTTAGATAGAATACAATATTTTTTCTCGAAT
>CAYWXJ010000096.1:0-8451 GCA_964462405.1 uncultured Eubacterium sp. | reverse complement strand
TATCGGTGCAGGTAACAACCCAATGGTTGGTATGACTGTTGCTGTAGCAGTAGCCATCGAGGAAGCACATAAGGCTGGCAAGTGCTAAAATATAACATGAGATATATACAAAAAAAGCAGGCATAAAAGCCTGCTTTTTTATTATGCAAAAAAATATTCCGGAAAAGGATTTTTCATTAAATGAATTGTACTTTACCGAAAGAACTGGTATAATTTTCCTAGTTAATTTATAAATATAAGCTTACGAAGGGAAAATGAAAAAAATGAAGTTCAAAAGTATTTTTCAAAAAATTATGATACCTATGGTACTGATTGTCTGTCTTCTTGGAGGCTTCATTTTAGGAATTGTAGGGAATATGTTTCTCGGAACTTATGAGCAGCAGATTTATGAAGAAAACAGTAATACAGCAAGCTTTGTAGCCCAATCGGTGGGAAGCTTTATGGATATGGCATACCGTATTACGGAACAGTTAGCATGTATGGATGACATCTATACCATGGATACGCAGATACAGACACCGATTTTGGAAGATACGGTGGAGCGGAATGATTATTTTGAACTGATTTACATACAGGATATGAACGGCGACCAGACAGGGCGTTCCTCTGGTGAACTGGGAAATCGGGCGGGACGCTGGTGGTTCACCCAGATGCAGGAAAATTGGGAACCTTTTGTTTCTAAATCTTATTATTCCGTAAGTACCAATATGGCATGTGCGTCTATTTTTATTCCTCTTGAAAAAGATGGGAATAGAGTGGGCATTTTTGCGACGGACATCAAGCTTGAAAAGATACAGGAGGCCGTGGCAGAATTTTCCAATGTAGATTCCGGCAGAATCTCATTTATTATCGATGGGGAAGGCGTAGTGGTTGCCCATCCGGAAAGTGTATATTATGAGGAATTGTATAACTATAAAAATATGACTCGGACAGTGACGGTAAAGGACGATGTGGGTAATGTGCTTTATGATGAGGATGGGAATATAATCACGGAGGAACAGCCTATCCAAATTTCCGCTGAATATCAGGCGATGATAGAGAAGGTCATGGCAGGAGAGTGCGGACAGGGACTGATTACAGATCAGGGAAAGGAATATTACATCAGCTATGAGCCGATTGCTATGGATGGCGTATCTGATTCCTGGGCCGTGATTACACTACGGGAGAAGGATGCCGCAATGGCACTGATGGATCAGATTATGCGGGCGGGTATTTTTGCGACCGTTTTGGCGATGATACTGGCAGTTATTTTGATATTGCTGCTGACCAGAAGCATTACAAAGCCTGTGCAATACTGTCTGAAAAGACTGACGGAATTGTCTAAGGGAGACTTATCCACAGAGGTACCTGTAAGCAGAGGAAAGGATGAATCCGCACAGCTTCTCTTAGCACTCGGGGATACGATAAAGATTTTAAAAGGCATTATTGATGATATAACGTTTCAGCTGAATCAAATCGCCAAAGGAGATTTGACGGAAAAGGAAGTACATACCTATGGAGGAGAATTTGACGTAATCGGCGAAGACTTGAGACTTATCAATAAAAGCTTAAATTATTCATTCCGGCAGGTGGGAAGCAATGCGCTGGAAGTACTGCATAGTGCCAATGCGATTTCGGATGTGGCGCAGTCATTAGCGAAGGACACCACGGTACAGGCAAGTGCAGTGGAAGAGTTGACCGTTTCAATTCTGAGAGCTTCCCAAACCAGCAGCAACAGTGCCAGAACAGCACAGCAGGTTAAGGAAAAGATGGAACAGGTCAATACGGAGATGATGTGCAGCAATCAGTCGATGAATGAACTGCATACGGCAATGAACCTGATATATGAGGATTCCCGAAAAATCAACGGAATCAGTAAAACAATACAGGATATTTCTTTCCAGACCAGCCTGCTTGCCATGAATGCATCCGTGGAGGCGGCACGGGCCGGAGAGGCTGGCAAAGGATTTTCAGTGATTGCCAGTGAGATACGGGAATTGGCGGAACATTGCTCTGAGGCCGCAAACGGCACCTCAGAGTTAATAGAAACCACATTAAAGGAATTAGAGCAGGGTATGACAATACTGGATCGTTCAGTGACAACTATAGGGGAGTCCGCCGCCCAGACATCAGAGGTAAATGCGTTAATGGGAATCATATCCAAGGCAGCAGATGAGCAAATGGAATCCATGAAGCAAATTACTATTGCATTAGAGCAGATTTCCAGTGTGGTACAGAATAATTCTGCAGTTGCGGAGGAAAGCGCAGCCTCCAGTATCGAAATGAAAGAAAATGCCCGCCGGCTTCAGACAGCGGTGCAAAGATACCGTTGTCAGTAAATTGCTGAAAGAAAAATAATAGAGAATTTCCAAACAAAAAATTTTATAAATCATTTATAAATCGTTAAGATAGCAGGTATTGTAATCTGAAATTCTTTGGACTATAATAAGCGATAACATACAGAGTCGAACAGAAATGAGGGATTATTATGAAAAAAAGAATTTATTACAGCCTGGCACTTCTTATATGTGCCATGCTTCTGTTAGCAGGCTGCAAAGACAGCAAAAAGACAGAAGCGCCTGCGGCGGCAAAGGAACCGGCGGAGCAGGAGGAGAAGATTGAGGAGGAATCGGAGGTACGGGCGGCATTCAGTGAAGAAGAGCTTGAAACAGAAGAAGAAGCTTCTGAGGAAGTAACAGAAACAGAGCTGGACACAGAAGATATGGAGTCCACAGAGCTTGCAGAAACCACAGAAGAACCGGAAGAATCCACTGAGATAGATGCAATCGTAGCATCAGAAGATACTTACGATTATGTCGCACTGGGCAATTCCATTACCTGTAACGAAGCAGAAGAGGGGCTTTGGTGGGGAAACTGGGGAATGGCAGCTTCCTCCGAAGACAAAGATTACATACATCTTGTTTCAACATGGTTAGGCGGTCAGTCTGCAAAGCCGGTAACTACCACTGTTCTTGATTTAAAAAAGTGGGAGTTAGTATCAGACCGTGATGAGAAATTAAAGGACTATGAAGGATATTTTAATGAGTGCACCGATCTGATTACGATACAGACAGGCGAGAACATCACAGAATATAAGGAAACCCTTGGAACAGATTATGCAAGCCTGGTCAGGATGATACGGGAAAAAGCTCCGAATGCCCAGATACTTATGTTAGGGGAAGTGCTCTGGCCGTCAGAGGATATTGAATCTGCAAAACGGCTGGCATGTGAAACCTATGGAATTACATGGATAGATATGTCAGAATTTATAAATGGTTATGAGAACTTTTATAAATCTTCCATTGGAACAGTGATCTTCGGTACAGATGGAGAAAGCCATACAATCAGTAATGAGGTAGTTGCAGCGCATCCGAATGATGAGGGAATGGCTTGTATTGCCCAGCAGGTAATCAATCAGATAAAGCTTCAGAATTAATGCGCTTATAGAAAAAGATGAAGAATCCAATTATTGGATTTTTCATCTTTTTTTCTGCCATGTATCCGATAAAAATTGTCAAAAGAAAAAAGTGCACAAAAATAGAATTGAAAAATTGTGTTATTCTAATAAAAATATCGAACAAAAACTAAAAAGCATTCTTTTTCTTCGTTAATCTGTTAAAATAGCAATAAAGTCCTTTTTTGGACAATATATAACATGGAGGGGTAATATGTTAGAACAATCATATTATGACAAGGCGGATGAGATTATCAGCCAGCATGGAACCGTGCAGAAGTTTTTGATTCCGATTATTCAGGATATTCAAAGCTATTATCGGTATCTTCCGCCGGAACTTTTAAGTTACGTTGCAAAGCGTCTTGGAATCAATGAGGCAAAGGCATACAGCGTTGCAACCTTTTATGAAAATTTTTCCTTTGAAGCAAAGGGAAAATACGTGATTCGTGTATGTGACGGCACAGCCTGTCATGTGCGTAAATCCACAGCCATTTTAGAGCAGATTTATAAGGAAACCGGATTAGGGAAGGGAAAGCATACAACAGAAGATATGCTTTTTACTTTAGAAACCGTATCCTGTTTAGGAGCCTGCGGACTTGCGCCGGTATTGACGGTAAATGACGTGGTACATGCGGCAATGACGCCGGAGAAGGTTCATGAATTGTTTGAAGAATTGAAAGGTGCAGAGAATAAATGAGATTAGAGAATAGAGAAGCTTTAGCAAAAAAACGCGAAGAAGCAAAAGAGGCAATGAAGCGGCCGAAACATCGTATTTTAGTCTGTGCAGGTACAGGCTGTTTAGCAGGAGGTTCCGCTAAGATATATGAAAAATTTGTCGAATTGGCAGCCAAAGAAGACGGCGTAGAGGTCGAATTTGGTTCAGAAGCACATCAGGGTATTCACACAGGCGTAAAACGCAGCGGCTGTCATGGATTCTGTGAGATGGGACCTCTGGTTCGTATTGAGCCGAGCAACTATCTGTATATTAAGGTAAAGGAAGAAGACTGCGAAGAGATTTTTGAGGAATCCATCCGCAATGACCGTCCGGTGGAACGCCTGCTCTATGAAGCAGATGGTGTCAAATACGAAACACAGGAAAAGATTCCTTTCTATGCAAAGCAGACCAGACTGGTATTAAAGAACTGCGGTCATATTGATGCCGAGAATATTGATGAATATATCGCAGTAGGCGGATATAAAGCATTAGAAAAAGTACTATTTGAAATGAGTCCGGAAGCGGTTGTAGACGAAATCTTAGAGTCCAACTTAAGAGGACGGGGCGGCGGAGGTTTCCAGACTGGATATAAATGGAAGCAGGTAGCGCGTCAGAAAGTAGCTGAAAAATATGTAGTCTGTAACGGTGATGAAGGAGATCCCGGAGCATTTATGGATCGAAGCGTAATGGAAGGCGATCCGCATAAGATGTTAGAGGGAATGATGATTGCCGGATATGCAGTCGGCGCAGCCGAAGGATATATCTATGTCCGTGCGGAATACCCACTTGCCATCAACCGTTTGAAGCTGGCGATTGCCCAGGCAAACGAAGCCGGTCTTTTAGGAGAAAATATTTTAGGTACGGGATTTGATTTCCAGATACATATCAACCGCGGTGCGGGAGCTTTTGTATGCGGAGAAGGCAGTGCGCTTACCGCCTCCATCGAAGGGGAAAGAGGTATGCCGAGGACAAAACCGCCGAGAACTGTTGAGCAGGGACTTTTTGCAAAGCCTACTGTACTTAATAATGTAGAGACCTATGCCAACGTACCAATGATTATCAACGAAGGCGCAGCATGGTATCATACCATCGGAACCGAAGGAAGTCCGGGAACAAAAGCATTTGCCCTGACAGGAAGCGTCAAGAATACAGGTTTGATTGAAGTACCTATGGGTACGAAGCTCCGTGATATCGTTTATGATATTGGCGGCGGTGTTAAAAATGATGTTCCGTTTAAAGCCGTGCAGATCGGAGGACCTTCCGGCGGATGTCTGGTTACCAGAGATTTAGATGTGAAACTGGACTTTGATTCTTTGAAAAAATTAGGTGCGATGATTGGCTCCGGCGGACTGGTAGTCATGGATGAAAACACTTGTATGGTAGAAGTTGCCCGTTTTTTCATGAACTTTACACAGAACGAAAGCTGCGGAAAGTGCGTACCATGCCGTGAGGGCACCAGGCGGATGCTGGAAATCTTAGAAGACATTGTAGCAGGCAAGGGAACCGAAGAATCCCTGAAAACCTTAGAGGAATTAGGCGAAGCGATTACGAATACGGCACTCTGCGGACTTGGAAAGAGTGCGGCACTTCCGGTATTATCTACCCTCCGTAATTTTAGAGGGGAATATTTAGATCATGTAGTAGAAAAGCGTTGCAAGACAGGCACCTGTCAGGCATTACAGCAGTATAAGATTTTGCCGGATGTCTGTAAAGGCTGCTCGAAGTGTGCGAGAAATTGTCCGGTAAATGCAATCAGTGGAAAAGTCAAAGAACCTTTTGTAATTGATCAGGCAACCTGTATCAAGTGCGGAACCTGTTTAGAAAACTGCCCATTTGGTGCAATCGTAAAGGAAAGTTAGGAGGAACGTGACATGGATTATATTACAATAGATTCAAAAAAAGTACCGATTGAGGGGGAGAAGAATGTCCTTTCCTTAATCCGTAAAGCCGGTATTGACCTGCCGACGTTCTGTTATCATTCAGAGCTGTCGATTTATGGAGCCTGCCGGATGTGTGTAGTAGAAGACGACAGAGGAAAAATCTTCGCTTCCTGCTCTGAACAGCCAAGACCGGGCATGGTAATTTATACCAATACCAAGAGGATTCAGCAGTATCGAAAGTTAATTATAGAATTGTTATTAGCAACCCATTGCAGAGATTGTACTGTCTGTCATAAGAACGGCATGTGTGAATTACAGTCTTTAGCTTACAAGGTTGGCGTACATGAGGTGCGTTTCCCGAATACCGGAGAAGAGAAGCCGATAGATATGAGTTCTCCGAGTATTGTATTAGACCCGAATAAATGTATTCTCTGCGGTGACTGTGTGCGTACCTGCGATGAGATTCAGGGTGTCGGAGCCATTAACTTTGCATTCCGTGGTTCAAAGACCCAGGTAATGCCTGCATTTAATAAGAAGCTTAGTGAAACGGAATGTGTAGGCTGCGGACAGTGTGCGGCAGTCTGTCCGACGGCAGCAATCTCCATACGCTCCAACGTATCGGTGGTATGGGATGCGATTGAAGATAAAAATGTACGTGTGATTGCACAGGTAGCTCCGGCGGTTCGTATTGCAGTCGGAGACCATTTCCAGATTCCAAAGGGAGAAAATTCCTTCGGCAAGCTGGTAGAAGCACTGCGTATTATGGGATTTGACCAGATTTATGATACCAATTTTGCGGCAGATCTGACGGTTATGGAAGAATCCGCAGAATTCGCAGCCCGTTTAGAAAAGGGGGAGAATCTTCCGTTATTTACCTCCTGCTGTCCGGGCTGGGTGAAATACTGCGAGAACAAATATCCGGAATTTACCAAAAATATTTCCACCTGCCGTTCTCCGCAGGGAATGTTCTCCCCAGTCATTAAGGAATATTATAAGGAATTAGATGAAAAAGAGGGCAAAAAGACCGTAGTGGTATCTATTATGCCATGTACAGCCAAAAAAGGAGAAATTTTAAGAAAAGATAATTTTACAGACGGCAGACAGGATACGGATTATGTACTGACTACAACAGAGATTATCCGTATGATTAAGCAGATGGGTATCCAGTTTGATAAGATTGAAGGAGAATCTGCAGATATGCCATTCTCTTTGGCTTCCGGAGGCGGCGCAATCTTTGGCGCAACCGGCGGCGTAACAGAAGCAGTCTTACGCCGGCTTTCACCGGAAAAGGATTACCAGACTCTGCGTGACATCAGCTTTACCGGTGTCCGCGGTGAAGACGGAATCAAAGAAACCGTTGTACAGTATCAGGGTAGGGATGTCCGGATTGCAGTGGTAAATGGACTTGCAAATGCAGGGAAATTGTTAGACCGTATCAAAGCAGGTGAGGTAACCTACGATTTTGTAGAGGTTATGGCCTGCAAGAGAGGATGTATCATGGGCGGAGGCCAGCCGGGACCGGCAGGACCAAGAACCAAGCAAAAACGTATGGAAGGTATCTATAAAGTAGATATGAATTCCAATATCAAGTCCTCTGATGAGAATCCGGCAGTCGTTGCACTGTATCAGGATTTCTTAAAAGGAAAAGAACACAAACTTTTACATAGAAACCTAAAATAAAAACATAAAATCTAAAACTATTGACTTTTCGACCATATGTGCTAGAATAATTTTTAGTGTGAGTGAAAAGAAAAGGAAGGTTTTCTTATGAGAAGACAGGTTTTATCATTGCTGGTTGAGAATACCGCAGGTGTTACCAGCCACATTTCGGGTCTGTTCAGCAGAAGAGGCTACAATATCGACAGTTTCTCTTCCGGTGTAACTGCGGATCCTAAATATACACGAATTACGATCGTGGCAAGCGGAGACGAGCAGATATTAGAGCAGATTGAAAAGCAACTGTCCAAGTTAGAAGATGTTCTGGATATTAAGAAGTTAGAACAGGGGACTTCCGTGACAAGAGAACTTATCTTAGTTAAGATTCGGGCGAAAGATACCGACCGTCAGGCAATTCTTAATGCAACAGAAATATTCCGCGGAAAAGTTGTAGATGTCACAAACGATTCTATGGTAATCGAACTGACCGGTCATCAGGATAAGCTGGATGCTTTCCTGGATTTGTTGCAGGGTTATGAGATATTAGAACTTGCACGAACCGGAATTACGGGACTGACCAGAGGTTCCGCAGATGTCATATTTTTAGATTAAATTTTAGGAGGATACAAAAATGGCAGCAAAAATTTTCTATCAGGAAGACTGTAACTTATCATTATTAGAAGGAAAAACCATCGCAATCATCGGTTATGGCAGTCAGGGACATGCACATGCATTGAACTTAAAGGAATCCGGATGCCATGTCGTTA
>CAYWXJ010000095.1:0-8558 GCA_964462405.1 uncultured Eubacterium sp. | reverse complement strand
ACAAGCCCTTATAGGGCGTGAGCAAACCACCGGCTAAGCCGGTGGTTCTGATTTTGCCAGCCGTTCTGGCATCCGTGAAAAAGATATGATAAATTTGGTATGTATAAAAGCAAAATAGAGAATCCTATATATATCATAACGGAGGTAGAAGATGAATCAAAATAAAACAGAATCACAGGTAAATTTACGAAAGGTGGCAATTATCGGCTGTGGATTTGTCGGTTCCGCGTCAGCTTTTAGTCTGATGCAGAGCGGCTTGTTTTCGGAAATGGTACTCATTGACGCAGACAAAGCGCGGGCGGAAGGTGAGGCGCTAGACATTGGTCATGGAGTTCCCTTTGCACGGCATATGAAAATTTATGCAGGGGATTATGATGATATTATAGATGCGGCAATCATTATCATCACCGCAGGCGCAAACCAAAAGCCGGAAGAAACCAGGCTTGACTTAGTGCAAAAAAATGTTGCAATTTTTCATTCTATTATTCCGGAGATTGCAAAAAGAGACTGTATGGGTATATTATTAATAGTGTCCAATCCGGTAGATATTCTGACCTATACGGCACTGAAGCTTTCCGGTTTTACAGAGAACCGGGTAATCGGCTCCGGCACAGTATTAGATACCGCAAGGTTAAAATATGAATTAAGTGAACATCTGTCGGTAGACAGCCGCAGCGTTCATGCATTTATTATCGGGGAGCATGGCGACAGTGAAATTGCAGCGTTCAGCAGTGCCAACGTATCCGGTATTGCATTAAGCGAGTTCTGTGAGATGCGGGGACATTATGACCATGGTGAGAATACAAAAAGGATTGCAGAGAATGTAAAAAACAGTGCCTATGAAATCATTCAGAAAAAACGTGCGACCTACTATGGAATTGCCATGGCGGTAAAGCGTATTTGTGAGGTGATCATACGGGATGAAAAATCCATATTGCCGGTTTCTTCCATGATGCATGGAGAATACGGAATTGAGGATGTAGTCCTTAGTATGCCTGCAATCGTAGGAAAGCACGGAGTAGAAACAAGAGTCCCTATCTCATTAGATGGGGAAGAAACTGAAAAACTGCAGCTATCTGCAGATACATTAAGAGGAATCATAAAGGAAGTAGAAGAAAATGAAGAGAGTAAGAAGATGTAAAATCACAGTATTTGCATTGTTTATTATGTTAAGCTTCACTGCCTGCGGAGGCAGTGAAAGCGAAGCATACAAAGCAGATATTTTGTCAGAAAGTTATGCAGAGAGTGTGAACAATACACCGAAGGAAGCAAGCGTACCTTTGGATAACGGCGATTCCATATTACAGGTACATTACATAGATGTGGGACAGGGAGATGCGACGCTCCTTACCTGTGACGGGGAAGCTATGCTGATTGATGCCGGGGAAAACGACAAGGGTACAGCCGTCCAGATGTACTTAAAAAGCCAGAATGTGGAGACTTTGAAGTATGTCGTCGGAACGCACCCGGATTCCGACCATATCGGCGGTCTGGATGTCATTCTGACAAAATTTGACTGTGAAAATATATTGTTGTCCGAAAATGAGAAAGATACCAACACCTATCGGGATGTAGCAGATGCGATCCGTTATAAAGGATATGTACAGACGGTGCCAAAAACTGGAGATGAATATACGTTAGGAGGGGCTGTCTTTACGATTGTTGGTCCGAGTAACTATTATGACGATTCCAACGAAAATTCGATCGCCATGATACTAAAGCATGGGGAAAACAGTTTCTATTTTGAAGGAGATGCTTCCGAAAAAGAAGAAGCGGACATTCTAAAAACAGGAATTGACATACAGGCAGATGTATACAAAGTGGGACATCACGGAAGTAAATTTTCCACCAGTGATGCCTTGTTAGAGACGTTAAATCCGGGTTATGCAGTTATCAGTGCCGGGGAAGGCAACAGCTATGGACATCCGACAGCAGAAGTCTTGAATAAGTTAAGGGCGAAAAACGTGCAGGTGTTCCGTACCGATGAACAGGGAACGATTGTAGCAGTTTCTGACGGAACATCAATCACCTGGAACTGTTTTCCAAGCGAATCCTGGCAGGCAGGAGAGCCGGGAGCAAACAGTGAAGACGCCAAAGTACAAAAAGACGAGGAGTTCGAGGGGCAGACTGTTGTACCGGATCATGCAGAGACTGAAGATGTTCAGTCACAGGAGAGTATCGTACATATAACTAAATCCGGTAAAAAATATCATGCTGCAGGCTGTAGTTATTTAAAAGACAGTGATATGGAAATTTCACTGACAGAGGCGAAGGAACAGGGATATACACCGTGTTCTAAGTGTAATCCCGGGGAATGATAAACACAATTATGTAAAACTAATCCGGTTTGTGTCCGATTTCTGAGATGAAAGAAAAATTTTTCAGTCTGCGTTTTGTGGTTTCTGCGCATCTTCAGACAGTGCTCCGATGTCCGATCTTTGAAAATGACAGTCGGAGCGGTTCTTGATGGAGTACAGGTAGTAAACAGCACATTGTCCCCCGGTAGTTATCCAAACATAACCGTTCAGGCGGCAGTATTTTTGTGACGGAGGACGGAAAACAGAGTGGTGAAACAGCGGCATCAGGTGGCGGGTCATGCTGCGGTTTTTAAAGAATGTGAAAAGTAAAGGAAAGAAATATGAAGAAAAGGAATCGGACTTACGATAGCAAAGGCGATAGTGCAGGCACATGGAGGTAAAATATTAGCAGAAAGTGAAATGGGCAAGGGCAGCAGCTTCACGGTCATACTGCCCGGGAGGTAACAGAAAAAATCAGAGTGATTGATTTTCAGCAAAATAAAAATCCCTAAACCCCGGAAAAACCGAGATTTAAGGATTAAAATAATCATGCAGGAAAAGGGACTTGAACCCTCACGACATTGCTGCCACAGGCACCTGAAGCCTGCGCGTCTGCCAATTCCGCCATTCCTGCTCAAACTGACAAAAAGTATATTACATCTTTTAAATTTAAAAGTCAATAACAAATTGAAACTTTTTTTGAAAAAAGTAACACAATTTAGTATTGACAGATGAAATATGATTTGGTATTATAGTTAAGTCGTCGGTGATAGCCGAATGATTTGCGGAAGTGTCGGAACTGGCAGACGAGCAAGACTAAGGATCTTGTAAGCATTGCGCTTGTGTGGGTTCAAGTCCCATCTTCCGCACTTAGAGGGAACTTCATAGAAGTTCCCTCTTTTTTCCTGTATAGGAACTATAAAATGAATACGAATTTGCGGGGGAAATACCAGGATAGAAAAAGGAGAATCATATGAAAAATCTTGCAGTCTTATTTCCGGGAATTAACTATAATACAGATAAACCGCTGCTTTACTATGCAGGGAAAATTGCAAAAAAACATGAGTTTGAGGTTGTAAATGTGTCTTATGGAAATCTTCCCGACAGCAGCAGGGAAAAAATATTTGATTACGCGCTGATGGCGGCAAATACTGCAATCAATAAAATTGCATTTGAGTCTTATGATTCCATATTTTTCATTTCTAAAAGTATCGGAACTTTAGTCGCGGGAACCATACAAAAGAGCCTTCCGCAGCAGGTACATTCCATATTTTTTACGCCGGTCAGCCAGTCCGTTCCGTTTTTGTGCAAAGATTCCATCGTATTTACAGGTAACAGGGATTCTTATGTACATATTTCCGAAGTCATAAAACGGCGGGAAGAAACGGGATTTGAACTGCATATTGCGAAAGAAGCCAATCATTCTTTAGAAACAGGAGATGTTTTAAGGGATATTATGATGCTTCAGAAAATTGAAGAACTGTGTGAGCAGTATATTGTAACACATATTCAAAAACCATAAGGAGAAGACGGTTATGAAAATCGTAGAAGTGAGAAATGTTAAAATTGGTGAAGGAATACCAAAAATCTGTGTACCAATCGTAGCAAAGAGCAGAGAAGGGATTTTAAGAGAAGCGGAAAACATAAGGGAGCTTCCGGCAGATGTGGCAGAATGGCGTGCGGATTGGTATGAGGAAGCGAAAAATCCGGCAAGTGTACTGGCTGTGGCAGATGATTTAAGAGAAGTACTTTGCGATAAGCCGCTGCTCTTTACTTTTCGGACGGCTAAGGAAGGCGGAGAACAGGAAATCTCTGCGGCTGCATATGAAACCCTGAATCTTGCGGTCATTGAAAGCGGACTGCCGGATATGGTTGACGTGGAAGCATTTATGGAAACGGCTGTAGCAACAAAGCTGATTGCCGCAGCACATCACAAGCAGGTAAAGGTAATCGCTTCTAATCATGACTTTTTCGGAACACCGGATAAAGAGGAGATCATCAAAAGACTGGTCTTCATGCAGGAGCTTCATGCAGATATAGTAAAAATTGCGGTTATGCCGAAAACAAAGCAGGATGTATGTACTCTGCTCGAAGCAACGGCGGAAATGAATGAAAAGTATGCAGACCGCCCGGTGATTACCATGTCGATGGCAAAAGACGGAGTAATCAGCAGGCTCTGCGGAGAAATTTTTGGCTCTGCATTGACTTTTGGGGCTGCAGAGAAATCATCGGCACCCGGACAATTAGAAGTCAATGATCTAAAACAGATACTTCAAATACTGCACAAAAATATAGTGAAATAAAAATAGAATGATGACATATAATTGCTGTGTATCTGCCCTCTCGAACAGAGGGAGGTGCACAGCAGTTTTATTTGCTGCTGTGCAGCAAAAATAAAAAAATTGTAAAATAAAAAGGAAAAAAGAAAGGCGTGCAGTAAATATAAAGTAGGGATTTAGGAGGTGGGCATGACAATTCGAGAAAATATTGAGAGAATGGAACAGGAAACACTGAGTCCTTATGCAACGCTCAGTATCCATACAAAGGGAAGAGAACGGGAAGAAGAACCCTGTGATATTCGTCCCGTGTTCCAAAGAGATCGGGACAGAATCCTGCACTGTAAGTCGTTCAGACGATTAAAGAATAAGACCCAGGTGTTTTTAACGCCCAAGGGAGATCACTACCGCACCCGATTGTCCCATACTTTAGAGGTATCCCAGAATGCGAGAACGATAGGCAAGGCGTTGCGGCTGAATGAGGATTTAGTAGAGGCGATTGCATTAGGGCATGATTTAGGACATACGCCCTTCGGTCATGCGGGAGAGCTTATTTTAAATTCTCTTTGTCCGGAAGGATTTCGTCACAATGAACAGAGCGTAAGAATTGTAGAGAAGTTAGAAAAGAATGGCAGAGGTTTGAATTTGACATGGGAAGTTCGGGATGGTATCCTGAATCATCAGACGAAGACCATGCCCCATACCTTAGAGGGGAAGATTGTAAGACTTTCCGATAAGATCGCCTATATCAATCATGACATAGATGATGCGATCCGCGCACAGATTATGGTAGAGGAGGATATTCCGAAGGAGCTTCGTGATACCTTAGGTCATACCACGAAGGAACGTCTGAATACCCTGATACATAATATTATTACAAACAGCATTGGCAAAGATGACATTATGATGTCGAAGGAAGTGGAAGAGGCCATGTTTGATTTGCGAAAATTCATGTTTAAACATGTTTATAAGAATCCCGTTGCAAAAGGAGAAGAGGTTAAGGCAAGAGCATTAATAGAACAGCTCTATTTTTATTATTTAGATCATATGGAATTGATTCCGGAGAAATATACCCGGATGGTAGATTGCGGGGAGAGGAAGGAACGTGTAGTCTGTGATTATATCTCCGGTATGACAGATCAGTATGCGATTACAAAATTCAGCGAATACTTTTTACCGCAGGCATGGCAGGTAGACGGTTATTAATCATAACAGAATGCAAAGAAGGAGGGAAGGCGTGTGCCGTTTTATTCGGATGACTTAATTGAAGAGGTCCGCTCAAAGAACGATATTGTGGATGTGATTTCCGGTTATGTCAGATTGCAGAAAAAAGGAAGTACCTACTTTGGACTCTGCCCGTTTCACAATGAAAAGACGGCATCCTTTTCTGTGACTCCCGGAAAGCAGATGTATTACTGCTTTGGATGCGGTGCCGGAGGAAATGTCTTTACATTTTTGATGGAATATGAGAATTTTACTTTTGCGGAAGCCATGCAGACCTTAGCAGAGCGGGCGGGCGTGGAACTGCCCCAACAGGAGTATTCCCCCCGGATGAAGAAAGAAGCCGACAGACGGCAGCGGCTTTTAGAAGTAAATAAAGAAGCCGGAAAGTATTACTACTATATGCTGCTGCGCAGTGAGCATGGAAAACAGGCATTGAATTATTTTAAGAAGCGCGGTTTAAGCGAGGAGACCATACGGAAGTTCGGATTGGGATATTCTGATAAATTTAGTGACGATTTATATCGCTATCTGCGGAAAAAAGGATATGAGGATGAGCTTTTAAAAGACAGCGGGCTGATTTCCTATGATGAACGAAAGGGCGGACATGATAAGTTTTGGAATCGTGCCATGTTTCCCATTATGGATGTGCATAATAAGATCATTGGATTTGGCGGACGTGTTATGGGAGATGGAGAGCCTAAATATTTAAATTCTCCGGAAACAAAGATTTTTGATAAAAGCCGTAATCTTTACGGATTGAATTTTGCAAGAGTTACGAAGAAGCCGCAGCTTTTACTGTGTGAAGGATATATGGATGTGATTGCGCTGCATCAGGCAGGCTTTGACAATGCAGTTGCATCTCTTGGAACGGCACTTACCAGCGGACATGCCAGTCTGTTGAAGCGTTATACCAAGGAAGTTTATCTGACCTATGATAGTGACGGCGCCGGTGTAAAGGCAGCACTGCGCGCCATACCGATTTTAAAAGAGGTTGGAATTGTTACAAAAGTGATTAATATGCGCCCTTATAAAGACCCGGATGAGTTCATAAAAGCTTTAGGAGCAGAGGCTTATCAGGAGCGGATCAATCAGGCAGAGAACAGCTTTATGTTTGAGATCCGTATATTAGAGCAGAGCTATGATATGAATGATCCGGAGAGTAAGACTGCATTTTATAATGAAATTGCGAAAAAGCTTTTGGGATTTACCGAAGAGCTTGAGCGCAATAATTATATAGAAGCCGTTGCAGAAAAATATCAAATGGGATTTGAGAATCTGCGGAAGCTAGTACTTCGTTTAGGAACTAAGGGAGGGATCGCAGTACCAAAACCGCCCTTAAAATCCGGTATCCATGAGAATAAGAAAAAGGAAGACGGTATGAAGCAGTCACAGAAGCTGCTTTTGACATGGCTCATTGAAGATACCCGGTTGTTTCCGGTCATTGGAAGATACATTATGCCGGCGGATTTTACGGAAGAGATTTACAGCAGGGTCGCTGCAATTCTCTATGAGCAGTTTGAAGCAACGAAGTCGGTGAACCCGGCAAAGATTATCAGTATGTTTGAGAACGAGGAAGATCAAAGAGAAATCGCTTCTTTGTTCAATGCACATATCCGCAATATTGAAACAAAGGCGGATATGGAAAAAGCACTAAAAGAAACAGTTGTTCGGATTAAGAGAAACAGCATCGATCATCGTTCTGCAAACTTAGCACCGACAGATATAGGCGGCCTGCAGCAGCTGGTTGCGGACAAGCGTCAGTTAGAACAATTGGAAAAATTGCATATTTCTATCGAATAAGGACAGAATAGTAACGAACTATGAGAGGAAGAAAACATGGAAGAAAAGAATAGTAAAGCAGCAAGAACCATGAAAAATGAAAAGGCAGATGTTATTGCGGCAGAAAAAATGGAACGTGCAGCAAAATTAACAGAGAAGTTAAAAGAACTTGTAAAAATTGCCAAGAAAAAGAAAAATATGCTGGAATATCAGGAGATCAATGATTTTTTCCAGAGTATGGAATTGAATGCGGAAGAGTTCGAGAAGATTTTAGATTGTCTTGAGTCGAATAATATTGATGTGATCCGGATCAGTGATGATGATGACGATGATGAAATTTTATTAGACGAAGAAGATGAAATCGAAGTTGAGAAAATTGACTTGTCTGTGCCGGATGGCGTGAGCATTGAAGACCCGGTTCGTATGTATTTAAAAGAAATCGGTAAAGTACCGCTTTTAAGTGCAGAAGAAGAGATTGAACTTGCAAAGCGTATGGAGCTTGGAGATCAGGAGGCAAAGAAGCGTCTTGCAGAGGCGAATCTGCGTCTGGTAGTTTCCATTGCAAAGCGTTATGTAGGCCGCGGTATGCTGTTTTTGGATCTGATTCAGGAGGGAAACTTAGGACTTATCAAAGCCGTAGAGAAGTTTGATTACCGGAAGGGATATAAGTTTTCCACCTATGCGACCTGGTGGATTCGTCAGGCTATTACAAGAGCTATTGCAGATCAGGCGAGAACCATTCGTATTCCGGTTCATATGGTAGAGACCATCAATAAATTGATTCGTGTCAGCAGGCAGCTGCTGCAGGAGTTAGGCCGTGAGCCGTCTCCGGAAGAAATTGCAGCAGAGATGAATATGTCGGTGGATCGCGTGCGTGAAATTTTAAAGATTTCCCAGGAACCGGTTTCTTTAGAAACTCCAATCGGTGAAGAAGAAGACAGCCATTTAGGAGATTTTATTCAGGATGACAATGTTCCGGTTC
>CAYWXJ010000094.1:0-8735 GCA_964462405.1 uncultured Eubacterium sp. | reverse complement strand
CCCGGTAGGACAATGTCCGGTAGGCGGTGCTCCCGTAGCGGCTCAGATTGGTGAGATTATGGGTGTTGCTGCAGATGCAGGTGCAAAACAGGTAGCATTTGTAAAATGCGCCGGAACCTGCGAGAAAGCAAAACAGGATTATAATTATACAGGGATCGAGGATTGTTCCGCAATGGCATTTGTACCGGGCGGCGGTCCGAAGACCTGTAATTATGGTTGTCTCGGTTATGGAAGCTGTGTAAAGGCATGTCCTTTTGATGCAATTCATATCGTTGACGGTATTGCACTGGTAGATAAAGAGGCATGTAAGGCGTGCGGTAAATGTGTTGCTGCATGTCCGAAGCATCTGATTGAACTGGTTCCTTATGATGCAAAACACCTTGTACAGTGCAGTTCTAAGGATAAAGGCAAGGATGTTATGAAGGCCTGCTCAGTTGGATGTATTGGCTGCCATCTTTGTGAAAAGAACTGCCCAGGCGATGCGGTGCATGTTGTTGATAATGTGGCATACATTGATCAGGAAAAATGTACCGGATGCGGTGTCTGTGCAGAAAAATGTCCTAAGAAGATTATTCTTTAAGATAGAATCCATTGCATAATATAGAAAAATGCCGGAATCTCTTTTACTTTTAAAACCATATTGTTCTGATATGGTGATTATAGGGAAAGGATTCCGGTATTTTTTTGCTGTCATGCAGTATATTCAAATGCTTGTGAGGGAAGGAGTTTTCGTGAAAAGATTTCAGGAACTATTTATTGGAGATAAACGGTTTTACAGGATGGTCTTACTGGTTGCGGTTCCCATTATGATTCAACATGGAATTACGAATTTTGTAAGTTTATTGGACAACATTATGGTAGGACGGATCGGTACGGAGCAGATGTCCGGTGTTGCCATTGTTAATCAGTTAATTGTAGTATTTAACATCTGTATTTTTGGATGCGTATCAGGAGCGGGAATTTTCGGTGCCCAGTTTTATGGAAAAGGTGACTACGAGGGAGTCCGGCATACCTTTCGCTTTAAGGTAATCTCCAGTGGAGTTTTACTTTTAAGCTGGATAGCGATATTTCTGCTTTTTCATGATACATTGATTCATCTGTTTTTGCATGAAGGAAGCGGGGCGGGAGATTTAGAAGCTACCTACCGGTATGGAAAGGAATATCTGATGTTCATACTGATTGGTCTGATACCGTCTGCTATTACACAGGTATATGCAGGAACCTTAAGGGAAACCGGGGAAACGCTGCTTCCGATGAAAGCAGGTGTTGCAGCCGTACTGACAAATTTAGTGCTGGACTATATATTAATATTCGGATTAGGAAGCATCCCTTCGTTTGGAGTTGTAGGGGCTGCGATTGCTACAGATACGGCACGTATTGTAGAATGTTTCATTGTCGTATATTGGACACATAGACATAAAGACAGAAATCCGTTTATGGCAGAAGTATATCAAAAATTTTATGTGCCTGCAGCGTTATCTAAGGAAATTATAAAAAAGGGAACGCCGCTTCTTTTGAACGAAACCATGTGGTCTATAGGCATGGCAGTTCTGACACAGTGTTATTCTACCAGAGGACTTGCGATTGTGGCAGGACTTAATATTTCAACGACAGTATCGAACCTGTTCAATGTAGTATTTATCGCATTAGGTTCTGCAATTTCCATTGTGGTAGGGCAGTTGTTAGGTGCCGGAAAGTTAGAGGAAGCGGTAGAGACCGATCGCAAGATGATCTTCTTTTCCGTTGCGGTATGTTTTGTGATTGGAGGCATTATCTTTGTGAACGCTCCGCTGTTTCCAAGGATATACAATACTTCGGATGAGGTACGGTATTTAGCAGCGCAGTTTATCAGAATTGCATCTGCCTGTATGCCATTGTATGCATTTATGCATGCAACCTATTTTACGCTTCGTTCTGGGGGAAAGACCTTCATTACCTTCTTATTTGACAGTGTATATGTATGGGTCTTCGATATTCCTCTGGCATTTATGCTGACACATTTTACGGGAATGCAGATTACCCTGATATTCCTGTGCTGTCAGTTGATAGAAATATTTAAATGTGTCCTTGGGTTTATTTTAGTGAAGAAAAAGGTTTGGGTAAATGATATGACAGGAGTTCATGCATAATGGGAGTAAGAGAAAGAAGGCGGCGCAGACGATATGCCGCTGTGGTAAGAAGAAGTGTGGCTGTCGTAACCGGGATTGTGTTATGCAGTGCGATTTTGTATTTCGGCAATGCTATCAAACAGGATGAAACAGACGGGGAATCAGAGCCGCAGACAGAATTGTCAGAGAAGGTTTTTGATACAACAGAGATATATCTGGAAAAGGAATCTGTTAATGATGCTGAGAGTGATTCGGAGTTTCCGGTGATGTCTTCGGTTCAAAAGGAATATCAGCGTATACAGAATTTACCCGCAGGAGAATTAGCATCAGCAGGAATTGTTTCAGAAGAACTTACAGAGCGTCTGTTTTATAGTACACAGATTGATGAAGCTCTTTTGTCTAAGATCAATGGAGTATCTTATACGCAGAATGAATATATAGATATTACAGACTTACGATATTTAAAAATGCTTTATTATGGCGGTGATGGGAATACCTATGTGGGAGAAATGCTTGTAAATCAAAAGATTGCAGATACGGTACTTGATATTTTTAAGACCCTGTATGAAAATCAATATCCCATTGAGCAAATGGTCTTAGTTGACAATTATGAAGCAGATGACGAATTATCCATGTCTTCTAATAATACATCAGCATTTAACTATCGTCCGATTGCGGGAAGCAGTAAACTCTCTAAGCATAGTTATGGTATGGCAATTGATTTAAACCCTAAATATAATCCCTGTGTAAAAACTGCGGCAGATGGCAGTATCATCTGTCAGCCGGAAAATGGACTGGATTATGCGGACCGAAGCAAGGATTTTCCCTATAAAATCGATGAAAATGATCTTGCTCATCAGTTGTTTACACAGGCAGGGTTCACCTGGGGCGGAAGCTGGAACAGTCTGAAAGATTATCAGCATTTTGAGATGTCGGAATAAGGAATTGACGCAAAGCAGGAAACCCTTAATCTAACACCTGATAGGGTATTGTTTTGCCCATGCCGGAGGAAGTATGGATTTTCGCATCGCTGGTAATAAAAATCGCTTCTGTATCCGGCAGACTTTCAATTAATTCTATGCCCTTTTTGAGTCCGAGAGAAAAGCAGGCGGTACTCAGTCCGTCGCCGTCAACAGAATCTTTACAGATAATGGTCACTCCATAAAGCTCATTTTCATAGGGATAACCGGTAGCCGGATTTAAAATATGGTGGTAAAGTTTCCCGTCAGACTCAAAGTACCGTTCATAGACACCGGAAGATACAACGGTTTCATCCTTCACTTCTACAGAAGCAATGGCGGTTCCTTCCGCATCAAAAGGTTTTTGAATACCAATGTGATAGGAACTGCCGTCTGTCTTAGGTCCAATACACAGGACATTTCCCCCAAGATTAATAATTCCTTCCGTTACTCCGTTTTCGTTTAAATATGCTTTCATTTGGTCAGCAATATAACCCTTTGCAATCCCCCCTAAGTCGATTCTGGCATCCGGATTTTTCAGGGCAACAGTATTCCCTTCAATGCTGATATTTTGATAATCGACAGTAGTAAGTGCCTGCTGAAGGTCTGTATCTGCGGGAACCGTTCCTTCATTTTCATTAAAATTCCAAAGGGAGGATAACGCACCGATGGTAATGTCAAAGCCTCCTTCACTGAGCCTGCAGTAATAGAATCCTTTTTCTAACAGTTCTATGGTTTCCTCATGCACTTCTACAGGAGCACCTTTTGCCTGATTGATTTTAGAAATATCACTGTCTGAAAGGGTGGCACTGAAATACTGCTCATAAGTGTCCGCTAAGGAAAAACAGTCATCAAGCAAAGGTTCGTAAGTGGAATCGTACAATGTGATTTTAATTATGGTATCAAAATAGAAACCGGATTTTGAAATCGGTTCTTTTGTTCTGCTGCAGCCAGCAGAGAGCGTGGCAAGCAGGAGGGATATTATAAGGGGTAGAGTGATAAAAGATTTCTGTTTCAAGGGTGTGTCCTTTCCGTAGGGGAGGTGGTGCGGCGGCGGAGTGTCCGTCTGCCACAAATCCAATATTCCCAATCCGCCAAGCTATAAAACAAGCCTCTACAAATTTTTAGAAAAGAATAGCACAATTTTAAGTTGTCGGCAAGCCGGATATATGATAAAGTAATATTTTAGAGTGAAATATACGAACTATCATAGAATGAGGGAACAATAAATGGAAATACAGCAGAAGAGAACGATAAAGCTGCCAAAGCGTGTCGTAGTGAAAATCGGTTCCTCCTCTTTAAACCATGAGGAGACCGGAGGACTGAACTTTACAAAATTAGAAAAATTAGTCCGCGAGCTTTGTGATTTGAGAAATCGGGGGATTGATGTGTGCTTAGTAAGCTCCGGTGCAATCGCAGTCGGAAGAAGCTCCATGGGTATGCAGGAACGGCCGAAGACAATGGCAAAGAAGCAGGCGTGTGCGGCTGTGGGGCAGGCAAGATTGATGATGACCTATCAGAAGATGTTTTCCGAGTATCATCAGACCGCAGGACAGGTTCTTATGACAAAGAACACGATGATTGATGATGTGTCACGGAAAAATGCACAGAATACGTTTGAAGAATTATTTAAGCTTGGTGTCATTCCGGTTGTAAACGAGAATGATACCGTATCCACCTATGAGATCCAGTTCGGTGACAACGATACCTTATCTGCTATTGTAGCGTCTTTGGTATCGGCGGATCTGCTGATTTTGCTGTCGGATATTGACGGGCTTTATACGGATGACCCCCACGACAATCCGAATGCAAAATTAATTCGTGATGTCGATGTGATTGACGAGAATCTGCTGCATATGGCAAAGGAATCTACCGGAAGTGATGTGGGAACCGGAGGAATGGCAACGAAGGTGACGGCGGCAAGAATTGCAACAAGATCCGGTGCCGATATGATTATTGCCAATGGTAAGGATGTCGGGATTTTGCATGAGATATTCGAGGGAGATTTTGTGGGAACATTGTTTCATGCACATTATGACGAGGATTTTTATATCAGTGATTTTATTGAGGAGACACTTTAAGTGATGAACCAGGAAAAAATAGACAGAATCAACGAATTGTATCGGAAATCCAAAGCAGAGGGTTTAACAGAAGCAGAGAAAAAAGAACAGGATTTATTGCGGAAAGAATATGTAGCTAATGTCAGAAAGAATTTAAAGGTACAGTTAGACAATATTGATATTCAGAATCCTGACGGAACCATCGAGAATCTAGGAGAGAAATATGGGAACGATGGAAACAAAAAAGCAAATTAGAAAAAGCCATTTAGCAGAAAGAAATGCACTATCCGAAGCAGCAGCTAAAAAGCTGTCCGTAAAAATCAGCAGACACCTGCAGGACTATCTTTGCACACAAAAGGAATTGCCGATGCGCGGAGTATATGGCTATTATCCCCACGGCAGAGAAGTATCTTTGCTGCCATTGTACGATTGGCTGTTAGGACAGCAGATTCCGCTGGCATTTCCAAGGGTAACCGGGGATACCATGGAGTTTTATCAGGTGTTCTCTATGAAGGAATTTACAGAAGGAGCCTTTCATATTATGGAGCCTGCCGAAGATTGTCAAAGGGCAGATTTTACAAATGCATTTTCTTTCGTGCCGGGGAGCGTATTTGACCGGACAGGAAATCGTTATGGATACGGGAAGGGCTATTATGACCGCTATTTTTCCATACATCAGGAACTGATCCGTATCGGAATTGCCTATGAAAATCAGTTAGAAGAACGGATTCCGGCAGAAAAGACAGATGTAAAGATGCAGATGTTAGCGACGGAAGCCGGACTGAACATTTTCAGCGAATAGAACCTGAAACGGGGAACACAAAATTAGGAGGATAAAGCATGGAATTATTAGAAATCTGTAAAAAAGCAAAGGAAGTAAAACAGCAGATTGCAGTACTTTCTACCAGTCAGAAAAACGAGGCCCTGTTGGCGGCAGCAGATAAGCTGGAAGAAAAACAGACAGAGCTTCTGGCTGCAAATGCAAGGGATATGGAGAACGGAAGAGCGAACCATATGCCGGAGGGACTTTTAGACCGTCTTTTACTGAGTGAAACAAGAATTGCACAGATGGCAGAGGGACTTCGTCAGGTCGCAGGCTTAGATGACCCGATTGGGGAAGTAATTTCCATGAAAAAACGTCCGAACGAGCTTATGATCGGAAAAAAGCGTGTGCCTCTTGGGGTCATTGGAATTATATATGAATCCCGTCCGAATGTAACTGCAGATGCCTTTGGTCTGTGCTTTAAAACCGGAAATGTGGTTATTTTAAGAGGCGGAAGAGATGCGATAAATTCCAATCAGGCAATCGTGGTCTGTATA
Organism: uncultured Eubacterium sp.; assembly: GCA_964462405.1. Taxonomy (GTDB): domain Bacteria; phylum Bacillota; class Clostridia; order Lachnospirales; family Lachnospiraceae; genus Roseburia_B. Next base: position 2,288 of record CAYWXJ010000094.1, on the reverse strand, counting down.
CAGGAAGCATTAGAAGAACAGCAGTTACCGAAGGAAGCTATTTCCTTAATTACAGATACCAGCCATGAAACAGCGAGAGAATTTATGCATATGAACCGGTATGTAGATGTTCTGATTCCAAGAGGCGGTGCAGGACTGATTCGTACCGTAGTAGAAAATGCAACGATTCCGGTTATCGAAACAGGAACCGGAAATTGCCATATTTATGTAGATGAAAGTGCTGATTTTATTATGGCATGTAATATTATCTTTAATGCAAAGACCCAGAGAATCGGTGTCTGCAATGCCTGCGAATCCTTATTGGTACATAAGAATATCGTAAATGCGTTTATTCCAGTTTTAGAAAAACGGCTTGCAGAGAAAAATGTAGAAATCCGTGCAGATGAAACAATTCAAAAGGCTTCTGTCACGGAAGCCAATGTCATTGCAGCCACGGAAGAAGACTGGGGAACGGAATACTTAGACTATAAGATTTCTGCAAAGACCGTAGCATCTGTAGAGGAAGCCATTGCACATATCAACCGCTATAATACCGGACATTCCGAGGCGATCATTACCAACGATTATGCCAATGCTGAGAAATTTTTAAATGAGGTAGATGCTGCGGCAGTTTATGTCAATGCTTCCACCCGTTTTACCGACGGCTTTGAGTTCGGCTTCGGCGCGGAAATCGGTATCAGTACGCAGAAGCTTCATGCAAGAGGGCCGATGGGATTAGAGGCACTTACCAGCACCAAGTATATTATATATGGAAACGGACAGGTGCGTCCGTAAAAACAGTGAGGAACAAAAAATAAGAATGGAAAAGAATTTTGAAATAAACATCATAGATAAAAAGCAGGTTCCCGATACAGAACCGGAGCGTCAATACTATTTTATGGAAATTGCAAAGGAATATGTAAGACAGCTATCCGAAATAAAGGGAGCGCCTCTGACCTTTCATGTTTCTACCTTTGGCTCCCTATTGTTTGAGTAAACTGGAATTTGCAAAGATAAATAAAAATATATTTTGGAGAGAAGGATTATTTAAAATGGGAGAATATAGTATAGATACGTCGTTGCCACCATTTTTACAGGAATCTATAAAGGCTTTTATAGTTGGAAAAGAGAAATATGAAAAAGGTGATTATCATGAATTTGATATGGATTATTGCGATTTGCAGACAGATATAAATGTTTGTGAAACAGAACAGATGATTACCTCTGATGAAGCGTGGGAACTAAGAAAACGTTATTTAGGATTGCAGAGAGATTAAATTTGGAGATTGTAGTATGATTGATTTTACAAAATGCGAACAACTTAAAAAAGGATATGCTGGAGCTAATGGGAATAAGATAAGTATCAGATATAATAATGAAATATATATGTTAAAGTTTCCGAATGGAGCAAAATTGAATCCAGATATTCACTATGCCAATGGTTGTATTTCTGAATATTTAGGTTGCCATATGTTTGAATTGGCAGGAATACCTGTCCAAGAAACATTGTTAGGTACTTATTATGATGGTACTAAAGAAAAAATAGTCGTAGCATGCAAAGATATGACAAGTGTGGGGGTTGTTATTCAAGATTTTGCTTCTTTAAAGAATCAAGCAGTTTCATCTGAGCGAAACGGATATGGAACAGAGTTAAAAGATGTTATGTACACAATTGATGAGCAAAGGGTTGTAGAACCAGAAAAGTTAAAGAGATTTTTTTGGGATATGTTTGTTGTGGATGCATTAATAGGCAACTGGGATCGTCATAATGGTAATTGGGGATTTTTGTACAATCAATCTGCGGATGAAATGGAAATTGCACCAGTATATGATTGTGGAAGTTCATTGTATCCTCAAGCAGGTGAAACGGATATGCGTTTAATTCTTGACAATATAGGTGAACTTAACACAAGAATTTACAATCGGCCAGTTTCGGCATTAAGAATTAATGATAAAAAAATAAACTATTATTCTTATATAAGTAGTATGGAGAACGAAGATCTAAATAATGCTTTATTGAGAATTGTTCCTCGTATAAATGAAACAGCAATCATAGAAGTTATTGATGCTGTTCCTGTATTATCAGAGTTACAGAGAGATTTTTACAAGACAATGTTGATTGAAAGAAAAAAAGTTATATTAGATGAAACATATAAAAAATTACTTAATAATAGTTTGGAATCCCAAAAAGATGATTCTCTCATAAAGAGAAATTGTCATAAGAGAAGATAAATAATCTCTCGGAATCCTGAGTGATTATAGCTGGCAATGAACTTTGAAAAGTAAATATTATCCGAAAAGAATAAAAA
>CAYWXJ010000093.1:0-8784 GCA_964462405.1 uncultured Eubacterium sp. | reverse complement strand
GCTATGATAACGGCGCATATATGAATACGGGTATTCAGCGTTCCTCTGCAACGCCCCAATATGCAGACACCACCACGACTCCGGTAGGGAAAAACTCTAACGGAAAGCCACAGAGCCGGAAAGACCTTGCGGCGATTATGGCTTCCCACAATATTCCCTATGTGGCACAGACTACCTTTATCGGAAATATGATGGATTTATACAAAAAATCCGAGAAAGCGATCTACACACCGGGTCCGGCTTTTTTGAATATTATGGCACCCTGCCCAAGAGGCTGGCGTTATGATGCACCGGAAATCGTAACCATCTGTAAAATGGCAGTGGAAACCTGCTACTGGCCTTTATTTGAGGTGATTGACGGAAAATGGCAGTTGTCCTATCATCCGAAGAATAAGCTGCCGTTAGAGGAGTTTTTAAAGCTGCAGGGGAGGTTTAAGCATCTCTTTAAGCCGGAAAATGAGCATTTGATTGCAGCGTTCCAGGCAGAAGTTGACAGGAGATGGGAAGAATTGTTGGTTCGGTGTAATCAGTAGTTCATAGAAAAAATAGATTTTGTAGAGGATACTCTCTTTATGGGAGTATCCTTTATTTTTGAAAATAAAAATATGTGTAACAGTTCAGCCATGAAATAATGCAAATATCACAAAACGAACAAACGCCTTTTGTTTGCTCGTTTTTGAATTTGCGTTATTTCATGAGCGGAGCGCCCGAATATGAGCAAAAATAGCTGCAAAGCAGCGGAGAGTGCGATAGCACGATTTTGCGAATGGCGCGGGCTGAACTGTTACAAATATGTATTTGCTGCGGGTAATTTTCATTGTTATAGAAATTTCCGTGTGATATAATAAATACAAATAATTTTCGGGAGGTAGTGTCATGAAAAGGAAAGTATTAAGATTCTTAAGTTTATGTTTGACTTTAGCGCTGATATTGACGTTATCCGGCATAACGGCTTTTGCTGAACAGGCAGAAACAACCGTTTCGGAAACAGAGAGTGTTTCTGCTGTGGGAGATTCAGAGACGATTATGCAGAAAATCAGCAGCAAACTTAAGGTCCGGACGCAGAACAATATCTTAGAAGGAGCAATGCCCTGCAGAGGGGAAGCACATGCACTTGTAGTCTATATTACGTTGAAGGATTTAGAACCGTTGTCAGACTGGAATGCGGAAACATTTCAAAATTTATTTTTTGATACATCAGAGCCTGAAACAGAATATGGTTACGAGAAAGTATTTCATAGCCTGGCTTTATATTATCAGAAATCTTCCTATGGTAAGCTTTCTATCAGCGGAACAGTAGATTGTTATACAACGCAAAAGGCATCTACGGAATATAATAGTTTAGATGAAATCTGCAAGGAAGCTTTGGATGCAGCTTTAGAGGATAAAAATTTAGCTGATTATGATGCAAATGGGGATGGTTACCTGGATGCAGTGTATTTTTTGTTTTCTAACTCAAATTTTACACTTGTGCCGGGAAATTATGTGACGGGATTTTACTATGAAAAAGAGGGTTATCAGACAGCCGAAGCTGTATTTATCGGGTGCGGATATTGTACGAATGCGAGTGTAATTGCGCATGAAACAGCACATTTAATGGGACTTCCGGATATTTATGCAGGTGTTGGAGTGAACCCGGGCGGTACTTGTGCAGATTCCCTGATGGACGCGGAATCATCGGACCTCCCCGGTATTATGAAATATTTTTATGGGTGGATAGATAACCTTGTGGAAATTGCGGACGAGAATGTAAGTCAGGCGCAGTTGAAGTCCTATTCAACAAATCCTGAGCTTATGGTTATTTACCCTGAGGGAAATACACAAAGTAAATATGTCTTTATTGTGGAATATCTTACGATGGAACAGTGCAATGCAGGTCTTTCTTATCTTGGAGATTCCGGAGGACTTCGCATATGGCGTGTGCTTTTGAATGTGGATGAGAATTATGAAATTGCAGGAAACAGTGAAATAAAGGCACCGGGAAATTCACCATATAATTATTTAGAAGCAATACATCCCTATGGTGAATGCTCTTATATATTAAGGTCCGGGGACAGTTTTACACCTTATACCGTTCCGTCTAGTTTTTATAGTACGGCTCTTGAAGTAACCGGGGATGCAGTGTACAGTTCTGACCGCTTATATTCAGGCATTTGTTTAAGTGAGATTAAATTTGAAAATCAGAGTGCGGATTTTCAGGTGGAGATTGCATCGCAGGTACAGGACATCACACCGGAGTTTCAATGTACTTCCCTGGCAGGCAGCTTAGGCAGTATCGGAGAGAATAATGTACAGGAGATCGTCCGTATATCGGCAGATACAGAATTGTATATTGCAAATCATGAAGGGTGTTATGTACAAACAGAAACAGAAACATTTCCGGTAGACCTTAAGGCAGATTATGATGGAAAATATATTCGTGTACAGGTTTCAGAAGAAACAGGAGAAAAACTGAATGCTGAAGAAAAGTTCCGGCTCATAATTCCGGCAAATACAATCAAAAATTCCTATGGATGCGTAAATGAAGAAATAAACATGGAAATTTTAGCATCCCGGATTGTGTCGTTGAAGTTATATGGAAAAGCGGCAGAATATACGAATCCTTATAATACAAGTACTTTATCGGTACCCAAGGCAATCAGGGAAAATGATACAACATTACTTGCAGTTATCAGGAATACGGAAGATGGATTATATTCGTCATCTCATATATTCCGCCTTATAAAATATGATATGAATACGAATCAATTGACAGAAATTGAGTTGGAAAATCAGTTAGATGGACAGATTACATTATGTAATGATATTTCAGATGTCGGCTTGTATCAAATAACGGAAAGTACATTTTTGGTTTTAACGCAGTTTGAAAATGGGTGTTATTTTGATTTGTACCAGAATGATGGAACACATTTGGCGGATAATATCATTTATGATGAAATCTGCACGGAAAGAATCGTATATAACATATCTGCTGATGAATTTGAAATCGGTATTTCCGGTATCCTCTATACCATAGATTTTTCGGACGGTATTTCTTATCAGAAAGAACAGATGGCAGGAAGCATTGCCGGAGTAATTAAAATTTTACCGTTGAATGATGGGAAAAAATTAGTAGCCGCATACAGAGGAGCGGAACTATGGGATGGCGATACGATTGTCAGTCTTGAGATGACGGAGGAAGAAGTAAATTTTCTGACAGGTGGAGTCGTTTATAAGGAAGAAGATAGTTATCTTGTATTTGGTTATGAGGGACAGGATCTGATTGTAAAGCAATTTGATATGGACTTTACATTGTTAGGGACAAAAACGGTATTAGAGGGAATTCCGATGAATACGTTATACAGATTTCCGCTGTCTGTCCAGAAATTAAATGATGAATATACCGTATATTTTGAAGCAGTTCCGGCAGAAGCAGCAATTTCCTATGCAAATTCCTATGTTTATACATTTGATTTAAATGGTAATTTGAAAAGTTATTACCGCTATGGTGATACAACATCCGGTTACCATGCGGGATATTATCGTATGTCAGAAAATGATTATGTGATGGTAGGAAGCAGCTTTTTCCAGCATCTGGTCATGAATATGGAAGGAGAAGATCCGGATACCGGAGAAGATCCGGATACCGGAGAAGATCCGGATGCCGGAGAAAATCCGGATACCGGAAAAGCCCCGGATGCAAGTGATAATCCGGATGGCGGTGATCATTCGGGGGATAATGGCGGTAATTTAAATGATAACAGTAATTCAGGAACCGGTGGGAATGCAGAGAGTGGCAGTAGTTCGGAGAATAAGATAACGTTACCGGGTGTTGGTCAGATCATTATTGATACTAAGACCGGCACGCAATACAAAGTCACAAAAGCCGGAGAGAAGAATGGTACGGTTGCATACCTGAAACCGGCAACCAGCAAAAAGACTACTGTTTCAATTCCTGCTTCCATAAGTGTTGATGGCATTACTTATAAAGTGACATCTGTTGCGGCGAAAGCATTTAAGTCAAATAAGAAGGTCAAAAAAATAACAATCGGAAGTAATGTTAAGACGATCGGTAAGGAAGCATTTAGTCAATGTAAGAGTTTGCAGACGGTCAGGTTAGGAAAAAATGTAACTTCAATCGGAGAAAAAGCATTCTATAAATGCCAGAAAATAACCGGAATTGTAATACCTTCTAAAGTATCAAAAATCGGTAAGCAGGCATTTGACGGCTGCAAAAAATTAAAATATCTCACAATAAAGACGAAGAAACTGACTAAAAAATCAGTCGGAAAAAATGCTTTTCGGGGAACACATTCAAAAATAAAAGTAAAGGTGCCGAAGGGAAAAGAAAAGTTGTATAAAACAATATTAAAGAGTGCCGGTATATAAACTGGCATGGTTAAAAAGTTCAAAACTGGATATTACAAAAAAGCCATTTATCTGTATAATGATTTCCAATAACAAAACAAAAGAATTAGGAGGAAATCATGGAACAGAACAGATATGAATTGAATAAGCAGTTAGCACAGATGTTAAAGGGCGGCGTTATCATGGATGTTACAACGCCGGAGCAGGCAAAGATTGCAGAAGAAGCAGGAGCCTGTGCAGTCATGGCATTAGAGCGTATTCCGGCGGATATTCGGGCGGCAGGCGGGGTGTCCCGTATGAGTGATCCGAAGATGATCAAAGGAATCCAGGCAGCGGTATCCATTCCGGTCATGGCAAAATGCAGAATCGGTCATTTTGTAGAAGCACAGATATTAGAGGCCATTGAAATTGATTACATAGACGAAAGCGAAGTATTATCTCCGGCGGATGATATATATCATATTAACAAACAGGAATTTAAGGTACCATTTGTCTGCGGAGCAAGAGATTTAGGCGAAGCACTCCGCAGGATTTCAGAAGGAGCTTCCATGATCCGTACCAAAGGAGAACCGGGTACCGGGGATGTGGTGCAGGCAGTACGCCATATGCGTGCCATGAATGCAGAAATCCGTCGTGTGCAGAATATGCGCAGAGATGAATTATTTGAAGCAGCCAAGCAGTTACAGGTTCCGGTGGATTTAGTGGAATATGTACATGAGAATGGAAAACTTCCGGTCGTTAATTTTGCAGCAGGCGGTGTGGCAACTCCGGCGGATGCAGCCTTGATGATGCAGTTAGGAGCAGAAGGTGTCTTCGTAGGCTCCGGTATCTTTAAATCCGGTGACCCGAAAAAGCGTGCGGCAGCCATTGTAAAGGCAGTGACTAATTATACAGATGCAAAACTGATTGCAGAGCTTTCTGAGGATTTAGGAGAAGCTATGGTAGGCATAAACGAGCAGGAAATTGAAATTCTCATGGCTGAGCGGGGAAAATAAAATGACGGTTGGAATTTTAGCATTGCAGGGGGCTTTTGCAGAGCACGGACAGATGTTAGACCGGTTAGGTGCAGAGCATTTTGAAATCCGTCAGAAAAAGGATTTGAACCGTCACTATGACGGACTGATTATTCCCGGCGGAGAGAGTACGGTAATGGGAAAACTGCTTCGCGAACTGGATATGTTTGATGAAATCAGAGGAAAAATTGTATCAGGACTTCCTGTATACGGAACCTGTGCAGGTTTACTCCTTTTAGCAAAGGAAGTGGAGGATGGGCAGGTGCATTTAGGCACCATGAATATCCATGCCAGACGAAACGCATACGGCAGACAGTTAGGAAGCTTTGTGGCAGAAGAGGAATGCAAAGGAATCGGAAAGATTCCCATGAACTTTATCCGGGCACCATATATTATGGAAGCAGGCGAAAATGTAGAGGTTTTAGCTAAAGTAGATGGAAAAATAGTGGCGGCACGTCAGGAAAATCAGCTTGTCACTGCATTCCACCCGGAGGTAACAGAGGATACAAGGGTGCATCAGTATTTTTTGGAAAAAGTAGCGAAGCAATAAAGTTTGTATTTTCACATAGAATCCGTTATACTAATTGGAAAGTGATTGGTATAGCGGATTCTTGATTTTGCAGGATTTTGGGAGAAAGGATGTAGAACAGTTATGGCAGGAACATTTGCGATTGGAATACAGGATTTCATGGAGCAAAACCAACCATTCCGCATACTCTGGCAGGAGAATTCAGACGGCAGTGCCCGTCTGCTTCGGATGTATGGAAAATTTCCGCAGGTGATTGTGCCGAGGCAGATCGCAGGATGTCAGGTCACAGAAATTGCTCCCTACTGTTTCGCGAAAGATGCGCATCTTCCAAAAGAGCAGATATTTGAGGAAATAGTAGCAGAAGAGGGGCGATCTGTGAACGGCTTACAGGAACTTTCCGGAAATGCAATAGAAGAAGTATGTCTTCCGGATTCGGTTCATTCTATAGGAAACTGTGCATTTTATAACTGCAAAAATTTAAAAACCCTAAGTATTGGAGCTTCGGTAGAAAGTATCGGCAGTGATGCATTTATGAATACGATTTCCTTCCATCAGATGATACTTCGGTATCCGGCAGATGAAAAAAGCGGACTAAAGAAGATACTTAGCCAGATTTCTTCGGACATGGAAGTAAAGTTTCAGACTAGCCGCGGCATAGAAGCTGTGCTGTTGTATCCGGAATACTATGAGTCCTATGATGAAATTGCCCCGGCACATCTTTTTGGAAGAAGTATTACAGGAGAAGGATTTCGGGCAAGACAGTGTATCAAGGATGGCAGAATTGATTTTGCGGGATACGATGCAGTATTTTTACAGGCATGTGTGGAAGAATCGGAGAAGACTTTAGCAAAAATGGCACTGAACCGTTTGCTGTATCCCTATGCCTTACAGGAAAACAGCAAGGAAGCGTATATGCAATATATCACAGAGCATATCCGGACCGTTGCAAGCTGTCTGACAGAAAAAAGAGAATTGGAAATTCTGCAATTTTTATGTCGTGAAGGTCTGTTGTGCGGCACAAATCTTGCAGAATGCATCCGGAGGGCAGCGGCAATGGATTGGGCAGAGGGAGCGGCTGCTTTATTGCAACAGCAGGCAGTCATGCAGCAGGAACAGAAGAAAAAGCGGTATGACTTTGATGCGTTCGGATTATAAATATAAGGAGGAAGTGAAAACAATGCCGCATATCCAGACACAGACAGAATGGGAAGAAGAGATGTCTGCAAAGATTCTTGAATTTGTCCGGCATGAGCTGTATTTAGAGTTTCGCTATATGGAACCGGCATTATCGGCGTTAAAATATCATAGGGCGGACGGACTTCTTACCTTTGCAACAGACGGAATTTATCTGTATTATTCTACGGAGCCGGTATTCCGGATCTTTAAAAAGAATGCACCGTTTTTAGACCGGGTATATCTGCATACGGTTTTCCACTGTATTTTCAGGCATCTATGGTTAAGGGGAAACAGGGAACCGAGACTTTGGGATATTGCCTGTGATATTGCCGCAGAATACACGATAGATTCTCTGGATAAAGCCTGCACCAAACGGATATTAGGGTATCTAAGAAGGAGTACATATGATACGCTCAAAAAGGAGCAGAATGGAATATCTGCAGCGATTATTTACCGCTGGTTAAACGGTCAGGAGAAGGAGCAGATCGATGAGCTGGCGGAAGAATTTTACACAGATGATCACAGATTTTGGCCCAAAGAAGAAGAGATTCATTCCCCTGTTGTAAAACAGGCAAAGCAGAACTGGGACAAAACAGCCAGGCAGGTCACCTTAGAGCAGAGCCGGAAGGGTGATGACTGCAAAGAGGGAGAAGAGGCGCTTGCAGCACAGATCCGCACCGGAAAGAGCAGACGGAGCTATAGCGATTTTCTGCGGAAATTTGCGGTTTTGCAGGAAGAAACCCATTTAGACCCGGAGGAATTTGATTTGGGCTTTTATACCTATGGATTGCATTTATATGGAAATCTGCCCTTAATAGAGCCTTTAGAGACCAGAGAAGTCCATAAAATCCGGGAATTTGTCATTGTTCTTGACACCAGTGATTCTACCAGCGGAGAATTAGTGGAGGGATTTTTGCAGGAGACATTTTCCATACTGTCCCAGAGGAACAGCTTTTTTGAAAAATTTTCCATCCGTATTCTGCAGTGCGACAATCAGGTACGGATGGATCAAACAGTAGAAAACCGTCAGGCATTAGAACGTTTGATTGCAGATTTTCAAATTGCAGGAGGGGGAGGAACCGATTTTTGTCCCGCCTTTTCCTATGTGCAGAAGCTGCGGGAAAAGGGAGAATTAAAGCATTTGGGGGGACTTTTATATTTTACGGATGGAAAGGGAATCTATCCGAAGAAAAAGCCGCCATTTAAAACAGCATTTTTATTTTTAGAGGATTATGATGAATCCGCAGTACCGCCCTGGGCGATGCGGCTTAGATTAGAACCGGAGGAATGGCTCAATGAACATTAAACAGGCAAAAGAAGAAATCAAGCATACCGTTTTCGCATATCTGTCTAAGGATGCGGCGGGAGAATATAAAATTCCCGCAGTCAGACAGCGGCCGATTCTTTTAATCGGACCGCCGGGAATCGGAAAGACACAGATTATGGAGCAGATTGCAAGTGAGTGCAGGATTGGACTGGTTTCCTATACGATTACCCATCATACCAGACAGAGCGCGGTAGGTCTGCCTTTTATCAGGGAAAAGGAATTTCAGGGAAAATCCTATTCCGTGACGGAATATACCATGAGTGAGATTATTGCCAGTGTCTATCAGAAAATGGAAGAAACAGGTCTGTCAGAAGGCATTCTTTTTATTGATGAGATCAACTGTGTATCTGAAACCTTAGCACCGACCATGCTTCAGTTTTTGCAGTGCAAGA
>CAYWXJ010000092.1:0-8898 GCA_964462405.1 uncultured Eubacterium sp. | reverse complement strand
CTGGTCGATAATCTTCTCTTCCTTCACCTCAGCATGGGTTATGTCGTCCACCAGCGCCCAGCCGATACCACCACTCATCCTCTTCAGAGGATAGCTGCAGATTCCCTTCCGCCATTTTTACAAGACCTTCGCATATCTGATGCAGATACATCATGAATGCCGCCATCCATGGCTTTTGCTCAAGCTCGTTAAAATCTGCAAAGTCATAATTTCCCGGCAGCTCCTTCAGCCATTCCTTCGGCCATGGATAGCTCATGGCAAACTGGTAAAGCTTAAAGATCAAATCCTTTAATCCGTCATCCTTTTTCCCGGTAGCAAAGCACTCTACAAATTGCAGAAACGGTTCCCGCTTATCTTCGTAATTCCGGTTTAAAACTTCTGCTATAACATCTTCCTTAAGAAGATTCAACTCTCCTTCTTCTGCAATCCGGAAATTCGGCTCTAAATCAATCCTATGAAAATAATTGCGGATCAAATTCAGACAAAAGCTGTGAATCGTTGTAATCTGGGCATGATGAACCAAGGTCGTCTGCTTTTGCAGATGGCTGTTTTCCGGGTCTTTTTCTAATGCGGCTTCGATGGCTGCCCCAATACGCTCCCGCATTTCCGAGGCTGCCGCAGAGGTAAAGGTCACAATCAGCATACGGTCAATATCCACCGGATGCTTTTGATCTAAAATTCTTTGGATAATACGTTCCACTAAAACTGCTGTCTTGCCGGAGCCTGCTGCCGCCGAAACTAAAATATTCCGGTCCCTTAAGGAAATGACCTGTGCCTGTTCCTTTGTCCAGTTCATACTCATGGCTCACAAACTCCTCTCATTTTGTCAATAATCTCCTCCTCCGACAGCTCCTCTAATTTCCGGTATGCATATCCCGGCACTTTCCTGTCAAACTGACAGATAGCGCGGTATTCACAATAATCACAGCCGGTACGCTCTCCTAATGCATACGGAGATACCCCAATATCTCCCTGTATCATACGCTGCCCTAAATGCAGAATCGTTTCGTTGACATAGGAAGACAATGCTGCAAAATCCTTCGCAGTCATAATCTTAGATGCTTTTTTCAAAGAACCGTCTTTATTCAGTCCCACCGGAATTACATCAGAATTTACACTGACTGCCCCTTCTAAGGAAGTATCCAGACAGTCAATGACCTCCCGGCTGCTGTTCGTCAGGCCATTTAACTTAAATTCCTGAAAAATCTTCTTCTGAAGCTCCTCCTCGCTGATATTCCCGTCGGCTTCCACCATCGGATCATTCACATGATAATAAAAGATTCCTGCCGGAACTATTTCACTTTTTGGATACCGCTTCTCCATCAGCTCCAACGCTGCATTCATATAAACCACAAGCTGAAGCTGCAGGCCATGATATATATTCAGAAACTGAAAACTGGTATTTCCGGATTTATAATCAATAATCTTTACATAGAGCTTATCTGCATTCTGATATGTATCAATTCTGTCGATACGTCCCCGCAAACGCATTTTTTCTTCTTCACTAAGGTTAAAATTGACGGATTTCATATCTTCGGCATAGGAAAAAGTCACTTCAAAGCTATCCGGTGCAAATTTCCCCTGTCTGATCTGATACAGCAAAGCATTTACGGTGCGTTTTAGGATTCGGTACATCCGGTCTTTCGCATAGCTGCTTCTGGCGTTTTCATACAGTGCCAGATTGTGATTTGCGCCAACTGCCTGCTCCATCGCCTCTAGCAGCAGCTCTTCGCTCTCCGTTTCTGTAATGGTAAACCAGCTATAATTCTTTTCCCGCATTCCTTTCGCATAGCACTCCAACACATCATGAAATACATTTCCAATATCCACAGCCGCAAATCCGCTTTCATTCCGCTCTTTTAATTCTAGTCCATAAGAAAGGAAATGAGAAAAGGCACAGGCGGCAAAGGTTTCCAATCTGGTCACACTATTTTCTAAGACCGTACCATAAAGGGCTTTTGTTACTGCTGCTGAAATCGGCGTATCTTTATGCTCTGACCCCGCAGCTTCTAACAACCGCATTGTCTCCTGTTTAAATTCCTCCTGATTTTCGTACCAACGGCAGAGTGCCGCCCAGTACTTCATTTCCGTATCCTTTTCGTTTCGTTTCCACTCTGCAGCAGCTTCCATACCTTCAATCAGAAGTGCTCTGGCATTTTGAGCTGTTACGATTCGTTCTGCGAAAGGCTCTTCCTCTATCTCATGCACCGAAAGATTTTCATACAGCTTCAAAATAGTATGGACCAGGTAAGAGCTCCGCATTGCCTTTCCTTCACCATCCACCCTTGCATAAGAAAGATACAGCTTTTCTGACGGCTTTGTCAGATTCAGATAGAGGTAAAATTTCTGGATAAAGGTCTTTTCCCTCACGGTGGGAGCTAATTCAACCTGCATCTCGCCTAACAGCTCCCGTTCTGTCTGGGAAAGGATACCGTCCGCACCGCCCGCTTTTGGAATAACACCGTCATTCACGCCTACGAAAAAAAGCACTTTAATGTCAGTTAATCGGGTGCGTTCTATATCTCCGAATACGACCCGGTCATAGCCCGGCGGTATGATACCGACCTTCGCTGCTTCATATCCGGCATCTAAGATACGTGCATATTCCTCTAAGGGCATCACTTCCTCCCCTAAAAGCTCCACCATCTTATCGAACAGCTCCATAACGATCCTGTAAATCTGGGCATACTCCTTCGCATTCTTTAAATCCCCTGCCGCTTCATATGCCTGCTCCTTTTCCTTTAACTGCTGTTCCATATCTCTGTCACAAATGAATCGGTAAAATGCAAGCGTCTGCTGTTTTACGGTAATCTCTTTTTCTTTTAAGGCGGTATACAAACCGGCAAACTGCTCTGCCACTTTTCTTCGGATTTCATTGACAGCAGAAAGAGACTCTTCCTCATAACCCTTTGGCAGATAGCAGAATGCTTCCCTCCATTTTTTATATCCCCGGATACCCGCCGCAAGACAATAATTTTCCAGCAAATCCACCTCTTCTCTCGGAATCCGGGACAATCCGCTTCTCAAATACCGGAAAATGCTCTCATTGGAAAAATCGCAGAGCACCACTTCTAAGACGGCACGCAAAAACTCAATAAAGGGATGGAAAACGATTGTCGTCTTCTGATCAATAAAAACCGGTATCTGATATTCTGCAAAAATCTCTCTTGCATAATTGGCATACCTTGGCAGATCTCCGCAGACGATAGCAATATCTCTGTAGCTGCAGCTCTGTCTGCGCACTAACCGCTCAATCTCCCTTGCAGTATAATGCAGTTCTTCTCTTGGATTTTTCAGACTGTTCACAGTAATATCCTGATTTTCTTCACTTAATACATACTTCTTTCTCTGATTGCGGAAAAGATTCTGCTCTAAGAAGAATAAAGCTTCTGATTCATGAAAGCGGCTGTTTTTGGTATGCTCTAAGAGTATTGGCTTTTCTACCTTCACATGCAGCCCGTCCGCCATCTCCTGTAAGGATTTTATCATTTTTTTACTCATGGCAAATAACTCGTGAATTCCCATACAATGATAGAAATTCTCACGGGTATCGATTGTCACCGTAACATAAATATCCTCCGCCATTCTAAAAAGCTTTCGTATCAACTGATCCTGAATTGGCGTAAAGCCGGTAAACCCATCAAATATAATGACACTGTTCTTTAGGATTTCCGACTGGTCTGCCACATCAATCAAAAGCTCTAAAACTTCCTCTGCCGTTACAAAACGTCCCTCTAAAAAATCCAAAAATCCCTGATACATCGTCAGCACATCCGACAGCTTATAGGAAAAACTTCCCTCAGGAAGTTTTTCTGCTGCCTCAGATAATTGTGAAGGTGTCACATTATACTGTGCCAATTCGGATATCAGAGATTTCACCTCGCCGATATAGCCCATTTTGGTCATATTTTTCTTAAGTACTGTAAGCTCATCCGCTTTTTCTTCCGCAATCCGCCTTAAAATCAGATTCTTACCGGTTTCTTCTAAGACCTGATAGCAGAAGCTGCCTAACTCATCAAACACCCGGTATGCAAGTCTCTGAAAGCTTAAAATATCAATATTCATAATGCTGTTTTTAAGATGCATGTCCACAAGCGCTCTCTGGGTCTGCATAGTAAACTGTTCCGGTACTACCATAAGAAAATTCTTCTCCGGAAACTTATCGGATAAAGCAATTATTTTATTGTGAATATAATGCGTCTTTCCGCTGCCGGAATTTCCCAAAATAAACTGTAATGCCATAGTTACGCCCTCTGTACCATTCTATCATATTCTTCTAACGGAACAGGTTTGGAATAATAGTAGCCCTGTGCATAATCACAACCGATTTCCTGCAGCAGTTCTACGTGCTCTCTCGTTTCCACACCCTCTGCAATAACAGGAATCATCAAATCCTGTGCAAGCTGTACCATATGCTTTACAATGGTCTTGCCTCTGCCATTTCCATCTAATCCGCGCAAAAATTCCATATCCAGCTTCAATACATCTACCGGAGCCTGTTTCATCATGTTAAAAGAAGAATAACCGCTTCCAAAATCATCAATCAGAATCGTAATGCCTGCTCTCTGAAGCTGCTCTAATGTGGAATAGATCACATCTTCATCCTTCGTATAGGCACTCTCTGTCACCTCTAACTCCAGATACTTAGATGCCAAATGATATTCCTTTAATAAATCTGTAAAATGCTCATAGAGATTGTCCCGATAAAAGTCAATTCTGGATGCATTGACAGAAATCGGCAATACCCGCTTACGTTCCTTTACACAGTTCTCCAAATAGACGGCTACATTTTTCCAGATATACTGATCCATATTGCTGATAAAGCCGTTCTTTTCAAAGTATGGAATAAAGTCATTCGGGTTTACAAAGCCCTTGCCCGGATGCAGCCAGCGGACCAACGCTTCTCCGCCTACAATCTCTCCGGTTGCAATGTCATACTTCGGCTGTATATAGACCTTGAACTGATCCTGATCTAAAGCATCCTGCATTTCATTTTTAATTTCCTGCTCATGAATCATGCTATGCATCATTTTACTGTCATAATATGCATAAGATTCCATATATTTTCCCTTGATGCTCGATAATGCCATAGAAGCTTTATCACACATAAAGTCCACCGGTTCATTTCTGTCAATAATTACATAAATACCTGCGGATACTCTTACTTCATAATCCAAATTCATTTCACCAATAAACCGTCTGATTCTGCGGAAAGCCTTCTGCATATCCAATCGTTCTAACGGAATGCAGGCAATAAACTGGTCCGCACCGACTCTTCCTGCAACCCCTTTATTTCCCACATATCTGCGCATTAACGCTGCTGCACGGATCAAAAGCTGGTTTCCTGTTTCGTAACCGAACAATTCATTGATCAGTTTAAAATGCTCCGCATCCCATTTTACGATCGCATAATCCTGCTGCGGATTTTTCTTCAAAAGCTCTTCCACTTTTACTTCAAATACTTCCTTATTATACAGACCTGTAAGCGTATCATGCTCATAAACATACTGCGATCTGGCAGCTAACTTCTTCGCTTCAAATTCTTCTTCCTTACTCTGTGTTACATCCAAAAGTACACCGATAAAAAGCTTCCGCTCTGATACGGTCTTCATCCGCTCTGCATAAAGGGAATACCATGGATTTCTGCCTGCTCTGTCTTTTCCCCGGAACCAGCATACTATACTGCCGCTTCCTGTTATATCCGCTGCTAATTCTCTGATGACCCGCTCCCGTTCCCACTCTGCGGCAAAATCTGTAAAATCGAATACGCGCCTTCTGTCAATTTCTTCCTTTTTATAACCAAGTATCTGATATGCTTTGTCATTCAAATAAAGCATTTTTATGTCAGCCATTGTCGCTTCATACACTATAATTCCACATGGCAGACTGTTTAATGCCGGGTCTTCTAACAGGTTCCACTCTGATGCCGCGTTATCTTTGAACTCCATCATTTCAACTTATCCCCCCCCTTCAAAGTGCTGTATATTTGTTAATTATAGCAGGTTTTCATACAATCGTAAATCAGACTAATGGTCCATAAAAAGCTTCCTCCGAATCATTTTCAGAGGAAGCTTACCTGCATAGATGGTCTTCTAATTATATATTCTCAACTGAAGTCTTTAAGGAACCTGCCATTTCTTCTACACACTCTGTCTGGGATGCAATCTCTTCTGTATTTGCAGCAATGGTCGCCACTTTATCCGTCATCTTATTAATTGCTTCAATTAATGTCTTGATAGACTCCATACTGGAATTGCTCTTAGGAACGATTTCATCTGCCTTCTGGTCATTCGCTACGATCAAATCCTGTGTGGATGTGGAAAGATTGCGTATTTCACTCGCTACAACAGCAAAGCCTCTTCCCTGTTCCCCTGCCCTTGCTGCTTCTATAGACGCATTTAAGGACAACAGGTTCGTCTTGCTGGCTATCGAAGAAACATCCTCATTGCTCTTCTTATAGATTTCAATAAAATTAGACATCGTGGAAAGAGATTCCTCTAACTCCTGACAGGAATTGGAAATATCCTGTATCTGATGCGCTAACATGGTTGCCTCATTGGCAGACGCCTCATTGGCATCATTCAATTCGCTGATATACTGACGCAAATCTCCGAACTGGCTGACAATATCTCCAAGCTTTTCATTATGTATCTTCTGCTCCTCTAACTCAGCATCACGAAGCTTTACCACTTCTGCCTTTTCACGTTCTGCTAAATCCTTGACATAATATATACAGTTCTCCTTGACGCCCACGCCATTATAAATTGCCTTTGCCATGTTCTTACAGGATTTGTGTCCGCAGGATTCACAGTTAATTGTCCTGCTTGTTTCATCAAGCTTATTCATGCTCTGAAACAGCTCTTCATATTCTCTTTCACTTGGTTCTTTAATCGGAACCTTCTTCGCAGTATATTTCCGGATAAAATCTTCTAAACGCAGCTCTGAAAATGCCTGCATCAAATTCGAAAGACGCTCCTTTGGTGAAATCTGCAATGTCCACGGAGTCTTTATTTTCTTTGCTAAACGCCCTGACTTCTTCTTATCGCTCTCCTGTCCAATATCACGCATTTTACTTAAAGTAAGCATCACATCATCCGTATTGCGCTCCGGTTCCGTAGCCGTCCCATAAATACAGCCCTTGCCGCAGTTTAAAATATCTACCATGAAAGGAAGCTCTTTGTGTCCATTGACTCTCTTTAGATATTCTTTCAGATAATGATATGCTTCCTTCTCACCTTCTACCTGACGAATCACCTGGCTTCTGCCGAGGAAATGCTCTACATTTTCCTTCAGACCGCCCGGCATCGGATAAAGGGAACCCATACCATATTCCAGCTCATCATTATACTCTCTGCTGTTATTGTATCCGTTACCGATCTCTTTCAAAAGCTTTGCAAATGTTACATTATATTGTACATAGCCCTTACAGTTATCGTCTGTAATTTCTAACTTCTTCGCTATACACGGACTGATAAAAGCAAGCTCGTCCGTAATCTTTAAATACTTCTTCACATAGATCGCCATACACATCATCGGGCTGTGTACCGGCATCATCTTACTAAGCAGCTCCGGTATGTACTTCTCAACATAGTTCACTATCGCCGGACAGGGCTGTGAGATTCCCCCAATAAAATGGTTCTCTGTAATATATTTTAAATATGCCCATGTTGTAATATCCGCACCAAAAGAAACGCTATAAATGTGATTAACGCCCTTTTCCTTTAAATAGCCTAAGATTTTCTTATACTCCTTTGGATAATTCGCCAGAAAAGCCGGTGCCACAATCACCGAAATCTTCTTTCCTGCAGCCAAATCTGCGAAGAAATCCTTCGTATCATCCACATAATCTCTTGCCCCATGTGTACATGCATCAAAACATGCTCCGCAGGCGATACAATTATCCGGATTCACCCTTACGTTTCCATCCTGTGATGCCGTATTCGCAACTAACACCGGACATTCTCTTACACATTTGTTACACCCCATGCACATATCATTCGTATAGATTAACTCCATTTACAATACCTCCCGTATAATGATTTTATTTATAGTCTTTCTTAATTCTTATTATACTGTCATTGCAGCGTAAATTCCATATGAAATTTTTATATAATACAATTTTCTATTATCACAAAGCAGCCGAAAGCCTGGCAATTACCGCAAATCCGTCAACAGATAAAAAATTGCAAAAAAAGAGAGCCATTTAACTTAGCTCTCCCGCATTACACAGTACATGTATTCTTCCATTTGAATCTATAATTCTTAAGTTTCTCCCCCTAATTCTCATTCATCTTCGCCAGCTTCGCCGCCTGATCCGCCGCAATACAAGCATCAATAATCTCCTGAATATCCCCATTCATCACCTTATCTAACTTATACAGCGTCAGTCCGATTCGATGATCCGTCACACGTCCCTGCGGGAAATTATAGGTACGAATCTTCTCGGAACGATCTCCTGTACCAATCTGGCTTCTTCTTGCTTCCGCTTCTGCATCATGTGCCTTCTGGCATTCAATATCATACAGCTTTGCACGCAGCAGCGCAAACGCCTTTGCCTTGTTCTGAAGCTGGGATTTCTCGGTCTGACTATATACCACGATTCCGGTAGGATAATGTGTCAGACGGACAGCGGAATCCGTGGTATTGACACACTGGCCGCCGTTACCGGAAGCACGCATAACATCAATACGAATATCCTTTTCATCAATCTCTACTTCTACCTCTTCCGCTTCCGGCATAACCGCCACACTAATGGTAGAGGTATGGATACGTCCGCCGGACTCCGTTTCCGGCACACGCTGCACACGATGTACGCCGGATTCATATTTCATAACGGAATATGCGCCCTGACCGGTAATCATAAAGTTTACCTCCTTCATGCCTCCAATACCGATCTCA
>CAYWXJ010000091.1:0-9053 GCA_964462405.1 uncultured Eubacterium sp. | reverse complement strand
CGGATTCACGCTCGGAAAAATCTACATATTCTTACGGGCTTTGCAGCAAGTGCAGAGTCCTACGCTGAACTGTTACCTGCTGTATTCAGAAGAAATTCTTCTTCTTAAAAAACCACAGACTGATCATCACAATCAATATACTCACTCCGGTGATTACAGGATAACCGTATTCCCATGAAAGCTCCGGCATATTATAGAAGTTCATTCCATACCAGCCTGCGACTAAGGTCAGCGGAAGACAAATCGTCGTAACAATGGTCAGCAATTTCATAATATCATTCTGACGGATATTGATTTCCGACTGGTACACATCCTGTACCTGCATGGCATATTCACGAAGGGATAAAGTTTCCTGCCAAAGCCGTTTCACACGTTCTAAATACAGCCGGCAGCCCTTCATCTTTTCATAAAGCACTTCTCCTGTATCTGCCATCTGACCGTAATAGCAGTAGAGTCTGGATATTTCTTTTTTCATCCCTAACATCCGATAGTTAAAATACTTTGTATTTCCCTCTAACACCGTTTCTTCCATTTCTGCAATTTCTCGTTCTAAGGATGCTAAATACAAAATATCATCTTCCAAAAGCAGCATAAAAAAGTCATTGATAAATATTTCTAAAGAATATTTTTTTCCTGCTACCATATTTATCATATTTTCAACTGTTTCTGCCGCCACATTTTCATAGTCAACAAAAATAAGTCTGTCCTGCAAAATATAGACCGAAAACTTCTGATACCTTTTTTCCTTCTTCTTCATAGGGATGCGGAATGTTCCAAACAGGTAAGAGGTATGCTGTTCAATTTTAGAAAAGAAAATCTGCTCTGTTTCCATATCCAATGAAAACCGTTCCTGTACCTCTAATTCCTCTTTCCATTCTTCTTCGTCAAATACAGCGATACTTCCGGCACATGTTTCCCAGCTCTCCCGATCAATTTTTTCAATACCTTTGTCACAAATTCTGTAATACATTTTATCAGCCTTCCACTTCCTATACAATGAAAAAACGGGCACCGACCACCTGTCGTTTGGTGTATTCGATGCCTATATTTTCACTATGTACATTTTAGTCTGTATTTATCCAGAATTTATTCTATATTCTCAATCTGCCAGTCAATCGGCTCAACGCCATGTTCTTCCAAAAAGGCATTCGCCTGGCTGAAATGCTTACAGCCGAAGAAACCTCTGTAAGCAGAGAGAGGACTTGGATGCGGTGCTTTTAATATTAAATGCTTAGGATTTGTCAGCATCGGTATCTTACTCTGCGCCGGTCTTCCCCAGAGCAGATATACAATCGGACGGTCCTGGGCATTCACCGCCTGAATAATTGCATCTGTAAACTGCTCCCAGCCCTTACCCTGATGGGAATTGGCCTGATGTGCACGCACAGTTAAAACTGTATTCAAAAGCAAGACTCCCTGGTCTGCCCATTTTTTCAAATAGCCGTTATTGGGTATGTAACACCCAATGTCATCATGCAACTCCTGATAGATATTCTGCAGTGACGGTGGGATTTCCTTCTGGCTCGGCAGAACAGAGAAGCTTAAGCCATGCGCCTGATTGACGTTATGATACGGGTCCTGCCCTAACAGTAATACCTTCACTTTGCTAAGCGGTGTAAAATGAAACGCATTGAAAATATCATCCGCCGGCGGATATACAACGGCTCTGCTGTATTCCTCCTTCACAAACATATATAAATCCCTGTAATATGGCTTCTTAAACTCACCGGAAACTGCCTCTAACCAATCATTTGTGATCATCGCCATTTTACTCTGCCTCCCACAAGCTATCTTCTGACAGATACATTTTTCTCTGCGAGGTAATTCTTAAGCTCCATAATCTCCAGCTCCTTGTAATGGAACAAAGAAGCTGCCAATGCGGCATCTGCCTTTCCTTCTGTCAGAGCTTCATAAAAGTGTTCCTTCGTTCCTGCACCGCCGGAGGCAATGACCGGAATGGATACATTTTCTGCAATCGTTCTGGTTAGCTCTAAATCATAGCCTGCCTTTGTTCCGTCACAATCCATACTGGTTAAAAGAATCTCTCCTGCTCCCATACGGTCTGCTTTCATCGCCCACTCTACCGCATCGATTCCAACATCAATTCTTCCGCCGTTCTTATAAATATTCCAGCCGCTTGCGTCTTCCCTGCGTCTTGCATCAATCGCAACCACAACGCACTGGCTGCCGAATTTGTCCGCCGCCTCGGAAATCAGCTCCGGACGGTTAATTGCCGAAGAGTTAATGGATATTTTATCCGCTCCCTCCCGAAGCAGCACTTTAAAATCTTCTACCGTACGGATACCGCCGCCCACCGTAAACGGAATAAACACCTTCTCCGCTACCCGGCGCACCATATCCACAACCGTTCCTCTTGCATCGGAGGAGGCTGTAATATCCAAAAATACCACCTCGTCTGCTCCTGCCTTATCATAAGCTGCCGCAATCTCTACCGGATCTCCGGCATCTCTTAAATTTACAAAATTTACACCCTTTACGACCCTGCCGTTATTCACATCCAGACAGGGAATAATCCTCTTTGTAAACATCAGTCATTCCCTCCCTGCAGCTTTGCAAAATTAGATAAAATCTGAAGACCCACCGTGCTGCTCTTCTCGGGATGGAACTGGCAGGCAAAAATGTTTCCCTGCTCTACTGAGGCATGAATATGGGTACTGTATTCCGTAGAAGCCTTTACAATCCGCTCATCCTCTGCTTTCAGATAATAGGAATGTACAAAATACACATATGGATTCCCGGAAAGCCCCGCAAACAGCCTGCCGTTATTCTCCAGTGTAAGGGAGTTCCATCCGATATGCGGAATCTTAAGTCCTTCCTTATCCGGAATTCTTAATATCCCGCCCTTGAAAAGATGCAGGCCTTCTACTCCCGGACTCTCTTCACTGTAATCAAACATGAGCTGAAGACCTAAACAGATTCCAAGAAGCGGTTTCCCTTCTGCCACCACTTCGTCTAACATCTTATCTATCTCGTATTTCTTCAACTGTTCCATTGCAGTTCCAAAAGAACCTACCCCCGGCAAAATCACCTTGTCTGCCTTTGCCACTTCCTGTCTGTTTCTTGTGATAACACTCTCTTCGCCTAAAAATCCCAGTGCCTTCTCCACACTCTTTAAATTTCCCGCATCATAATCTAAAATTGCAATCATGTTCTCATTCCTCGCCGTCTATTCCGTCAATCCCAGTGTGTTTATAATCTCGGTAATACTCTTTGTATACTCTTTCCGACTCCTGATTCCATAGATTTCTCTTGCTGTTTCTGCACTTACGCCAAATTTATCCGACAACTGCGCAGTAATCTGCTCTGCCAAGGAATCTAATTCTCCCTGCACGCTGTAGGTAACTGCATCCTGATAGTTTGCATCATATCTTCCTAAGGCACAAACATAAGAATCCAGTGCCATCTGATACTTCTTTGTTTCATATAACGTATTTCCGTTATCTAATTCTCCCTGCACTCTGGCAAGAATAGATACCCGCTGATAAAACTCCTTATCCTGATCCTTTATTTTCAAGCCTGCCATCTTATGATAAGCCTGTACATAATTCTGGGCTGCGAATGCCTCTTTTGCACCGGAAAGATTTATGGAATAGCCGGAAAGATTTGATGCAAGCATAATCAAAAGGACTACGGAAATTCCCATGATGAAAATTAAAATGACCGGTTTTTTCGGAAGCGGCGGTGATAAATCGACTTCCTTCGGCTTCTTTTCCTTTGGTTTCTTTTCTTTTTTCTCCTTTGGCTTCTTTTCTTTCTTCTCTTTCGGCTTCTTCTCTTTCTTCTTGCCCTTTTCCTCCTTCTCCGGCTCGGAATCGGTTCCTGCTTTTTCTGCAGCATCTAATTCCTGAAGAATCTGAAGATTTTCTTCTGATATATTACTTAGCTCCTGGCTTTCCTGAGGTGCTTCTTTGGAAGATGTGCTATCCTCTGCTTCCGGCAGACTGTCCTCTTCCCCCTCACCAAACAGGAGCGATAACAATTTTCCAAAAAAGCCTTTTTTTGATTTTTTGCCAGATTCAGCTTCTGCTTTCTCTGATTCTAAAGCAGATACATCGGATGCTTCTTCTTCCGGTCCTACCGACTCCGTTTTCTGAGATTCTCTCTCTGACCGAATCAATCCTCCCATATTAGAAAGCTCTTCATCGGAAGGCAATTCTGCCAACATATCTAATAATTCTTTCTCTTCTATGGAACGCTGATGCTCTTCACCGGATGCTTCCGGTTCCGCAGGAGTCTCCTCTTTTGCCGTTTCCGGTTCCTCCTGCTGTTCCGTCCAGGCATCATCCTCCAGGGTATTTATCTCAAAATCCGGTTCTCCCGCAGTTTCTTTGCTCTGTTGGGATACTTCTTTTGCATTCTTGACAATTCCTTCTAAATTATCAAAAAATTTGTCGTCGGAAGTGTTTTTATCATGATTTTCATCCACTTCAATTTCGAAATCCCGGATAAAGTCCTCCATATCCGCATCATTAAGCTCTTTTTCAAATTCATCAATAAAATCTGAACTTATTCTTCCCCGTTTTCTCTGTTCCGCTTCTGCTTTTCTCTCTGGAGAAACATTATTCAGTAAGGAATCTAAATAATCTTCTGTTTTGCTCACAACAGTACCTCCTGTATCTTTAACCTACGAAGGGATGTGATATTATCACATCCCTTCACTGTCGCTATGCCCTTAGATGGGAATCAATTAATTTGTCGATTGCCTCTACCAGATTACCGATCTCCGGCTTTGTCAACTGAGCATCTGCTCCCAGGAGTTCTCCCTTACGACGCATTTCTTCATTCACAAGAGAAGAGAAAATAACCAGCGGTATATCCTTTACCTCATCATCACTCTTTGCTAATTTTGTCAGGCGGTGTCCATCCATAATCGGCATCTCAATATCAGTAATGATACAATGCACCATATTCTTCAACGTACCGTTTTTCTTAAATTCACATATCTTATCCCATGCTTCCTGTCCGTTTGAAGTAACGATCTGCTTTGAATAGCCCGCCTTCTTCAGGCAATCTGTAATCAGCTTGCTCAAAAGCGGAGAATCCTCTGAAATCAAAATCGGGGAATCACTTCTGTCCCTGTTCTTATAATCATCAATATCAGAAACCTTAAGTCCTGTTTCCGGGCTGATGTCCGTTACGATCTTCTCAAAATCGAGAATAATAATCAGCTTGTCTTCTAACTTAATGACACCGGTAGATACCCCATTATCATTTGTATTAATGGTAGAATCCGGTTTGATAATATCCTCCCAGGATACTCGATGGATACCAATCACTTCATCTACATGAAAAGCGATGTTTAATTTATTAAAATTGGTAATGATGAACAAGCCTTCCTTTTCATCTTCCGGAAGTCCGATACAGCGTTTCAAATTGATTACTGTAATCATTACATCTCTCGGCATGAAAATACCTTCCACACTTGGATTCGCATTCGGAATCGGCGTAACCGGCTGATAGCTCAATATCTCGCGGATCTTCGCCACATTGATTCCGTAACGGTTATTGCCCAACGCAAATTCAAGTATTTCTAACTCATTTGTTCCACTTTCCAAAAGTATATTTGTATCCATAAAACTTTCCTCCCGATGCACATATATTATTTGCTGCCTTTTGCAGATGCTCGTTCAAATACTTCTATTATTATAACATAATTCTGCTTATTGTATATTATTTTTTTACTTTTTTACAAATTTACCGTGTAATTACTGCCGTTCATTGTAACTTTTAACTGTATACTGGAAATTTCCTGAATATCCTGTGAAATCTGAAACAGTAATATGGTTTCATTGGTCGCTCCTGCTAAAATATCCTGCTGATAGGTAGACAGATCATTCGGAAGAATCGTCGTCTGTGCCGCAACTGTTTCTGTTCCGTTAATCACTGCACGAAATTCCGGCGTCATCGCCAGTATATCAATATGTAAATCCTGATCCACCTGATTGAGCAGATTCACCTTAAGTACAAGCAGCTGCTGCCCCGGCTCTGCATCCACTGCATAGACATCTGATTTTTCATAAGTAGTACACAGACTGCACCCTGCGTAATCTGCTGCAATTACTCCTAAATCCAGAGCCTCCGCCAATGTAGATGCGGCCTGTTCACCGGCTTCCGTGCTTCCGGCTGTTGCCATATTCCCGGACTCGGTTTCCGACATCTCCTGCTCCGTTTCCTGCTCTTCCATGTCTGGCGTATCATTTTCTGCGGCTTCTTCGCTGTCCGGAATCTCCGGCGGCACATATACCTCGCCATCCTGTTGATAGGTATTATACTTCGCCACTGTATGCGCCGCATAGCTTATCACAGCCGCTTCTTCCCCCGGTGTCAGTACATAAAGTGTCTCACCGCACCCGGAAAGTGTAAGAGCTGCCGTCAACAGCACTGCGGTTATCTTCATCCTTGAACCCTTCATCCTGTGCCTCCACTACATAAACTTTCTGTAAATATACTTAATTCTAACATTTTTTCGGAAAGGGGGCAACTATTAATTACTTTTTGTGTCCAGTTCAAACCAAAATTCTACGCCATCGGTATGATTGATCACACCGCATTCTCTATGGAAAGAATCCATAATTGCCTTTACAATCGAAAGCCCGATTCCGCTGCCGCCATATTCTCTGGTCCGCGCCTTATCAACTTTATAGAATTTGATCCAGATATTATTAATGTCCTCTTTTGGTATTGGTTTTCCGGTGTTAAACACACTGACACGGACATAATCCTCCATCTGCGTATATTTAATATCAATATGCTTATCAAAATCTGCATGATGTATGGCATTGCTTAAATAATTCGTCATTACCTCTTCCACTTTAAATTCGTCTGCCCATACATACATCGGCTTATCCGTGTTAAAAGTTAAGTTAATTTCATTTTGTTTCAACAGAATGGAGGCGGACTGAATGACGCCGCAAATCACCTCTGTCAAATCAAACCTCTCCATGCTTACAATATCATTGCCAAATTCCAGTTGATTTAATGTCAGAAGCTTTTTCACCATCTGATTCATCTTATCAGCCTCGTCCATAATTACTTCACAGTAGAAATTCCGGCTCTCTTCATCATCATTGATGCATTCCTGCAGGCCTTCCGCATAGCCCTGAATCAATGCCAGCGGCGTCTTCAGCTCATGGGATACATTCGACAGAAATTCTTTGCGCATCTCATCTACCTGCGTCTTTTTCTCAATATCGATCTGGAGTTCATTATTGGCACTCTTTAACTCGGAAATAGTCTTTTCTAAGGTTTCCGACATCTGGTTGATGTGTTCGCCTAACTGATCAATTTCATTTTCTCCTTTACTCTTGTATTTCGCATTGAAGTCGAGATTTGTCATCCTTCTGGAAATCTCTGTCAATTCTAAAATCGGTCCCGCTATCTTTCTGGATACCAAAATACTGATAATCGCACTTAAGATCACTGCAAAGATTCCGATATACCCCAGGAAACGGTTCGAAATCCATGCACTTTCCCGGATGCTCTCCAATGCGGTACGCATCAGAATCAGATTGCCGTCTGCTAAAGTTCCCCATAATACCAGATACTCGGAATTAAGTCTGGTATCCACCTGTTTTTCCAGAACATAGCTGTTCGTTTCTTCTAATATCTCGGTGGAAGTATCCCGGTCGTCAGAAAAAAGCACATCCATAAACTGTCTTTTTAATGCCTTTGTATCATTTACAGATGCCCGGACGACAGAACCGTCCGCACTGATAATCAGAATTGAAATATTTCCGTTTGCACAGATTTTCTCAAATCCCACATCGAAAGCTGCGCTTTCTACCGACTCCTGCTCACTCTCCGCATTGATGGTGGCAAACCCCTCTAACATAGCCTTCTGTTTATTATAGGTATAATACCCTTCTAAAAATGTCGTATTCAAAAACCAGCACAGTAAAACTGTGCCGGCTACCAGCCCTAAAATTGTGACTGTAAATTGTACGGTCAGGGAGTGCTTTACCTGCTTATTCTTGTTCTTCATATTAGTTATCCACCTCGAATTTGTAGCCCATGCCCCAAATTGTCTTAATGTACTCTCCTCGCTTACCAAGCTTATTCCGAAGCTTCTTCACATGGGTATCAATGGTTCTGGCATCCCCGAAATAATCATAATTCCAGACATGGTTCAATATCTTCTCTCTGGATAATGCAATTCCCTGATTCTCAATAAAATAAGCCAGCAATTCAAATTCTTTGTAGCTAAGCTCTACCCGCTCCCCGTCTACTGTAACTAAATGTGCTACCTTGTCCATTCTAATTCCGCCAACCTCTGTGGCATCTTCTTCTGTCAGCCGGTTCGCCCTGCGCAGTATCGCATTTACCCGGGCAACCAAAATCTTAGGACTGAAGGGCTTAGAAATGTACTCATCCACTCCAAGGTCAAATCCCTGCAGTTCGTCGCTCTCATCACCCTTTGCGGTCAGCATGATAATCGGAATCTTAGAAGTCTCCCTGATCTCGCGGCAGACCTCCCAACCGTTGATCTTCGGCATCATAATATCCAGGATAATCAATGCAATATCCTTTTCCCGGTAAAAAACATCCAGAGCCGCTTCCCCGTCGCCGGCTTCTAATACTTCAAAATTATCACGAATCAAAAAATCCCTGACTAATTTGCGCATCCTGCTCTCATCATCTACTACCAATATCTTAATCTTGTCCATTCTGACGCCTCATTTCTCATATTTCATAACTGTTACTGTTCTTTATTCTAGCAGGTGTTTATGAAAAAAGTATGAAATCTACGGATTTTGTGCTTCCGCAGTCTCCTCTGTCATTGCTTCTGCCTCTTTCAGCGCACTTTCACGTTCCTTAAGCTGCGCTTCTCTTTCATTTAATTTATTTTCCCAGTTCTCGTATTTCTCAATCAAGGCATTTTCATAATTAATAATATTGATATTTCCGCTGGTGGCAGTTACTGCAAACATTCCAATTACAATCAGAAGCAAAATCACACTGACAGACAATGCTGTCCGAAACCATACCTTATAATCTGCATTCTGTATTTTCACCTTACGGATGACCTTTGTCTT
>CAYWXJ010000090.1:0-9369 GCA_964462405.1 uncultured Eubacterium sp. | reverse complement strand
GTAATAACTGTCAGCCATCATCAGATACCAGTGTACTTCCTTTTCCACAGTATCCTCTGGTACTGTAAATGTATACTGACTTTTTCCTACATACTTAATGATGGATGCTTTCGCACCTGTTTCTTCCAACACTTCACGAGTGGCTGTTTCCTTATATTCCTCTCCAGGCTCTACCGTCCCCTTAGGCAGAACCCACCCCTCGTACTTATTCTTATAATTCTTATAAAGTACCAGAATCTTGCCACGAAAAATTACCACACCACCACAGCTTGTTGCCTCTATCATTGCAATACCTCCTGATGTGGTTACTAAACTTAAAAATAAGTATACCCCTTTTTTTTGTCACTTGCAAGGATTCTGTTTAATATCTGTAATACATATCAAAAATACTCTTTGCGATTGGAACGGCATAAGCACTTCCGATACCCGCTTTTTCTACAATTACAGCCAGTGCAATATCCTCTTTGTCATCTCTGTGGGCATAGCCTACGAACCAGGCGTGGCTGTCTCCCTTATTCGTGCCGTATTCGGCAGAACCAGTCTTTCCGTATGCCTCATAGCTCATTCCTTTTAATTTAGACCCGGTTCCGCTTTCTACTACTTCCTTCATATATTCCTGTAATACAACGGCTTCCCCCTGTGTCATAAGCTCCCCATATGCTGAGGACGAATAATTTTTCACAGTATCTCCCTCATAATTTTCCGTCAAATCAATAACATACGGCTTCATAAGTACGCCGTCATTTGCAATGGCACTTGTAATCATTGCCATATGAAGGGGCGTTACCAGAGTCTTTCCCTGCCCAATGGAGGTTTCCATAATTTCACTGACAGAGGAGCTTTCCCCTAACACAAAACTGCTTTTAGATGTTTCTAATTTTTCCACCGGAAGGGCCTCATTAAACAGCAAATCTTTACAGGTATCCGCAAAGCTTTGCACATTTAAGGAAAGACCGATATTTGCAAAAGAAGTATTGCAGGATTTTACAAAAGAACGCTTCAAATCGACATTTCCGTGTATCTCTCCGCTAAAACAGCTCAATTTACTGTTTTCCTCCTGAATGCTTCCGCTGCAGTTATAAGCATATTCCTGGTAATTATCCGGATTCTCCCGCATATACTCCAATGCCGTTATGATCTTAAAGGTAGAACCGGGCGGATAGAGTCCCTGGGATGCCCGGTTGAGCAATACAGACTCTGCATTTTCATCAGCCACGATTCTGTCCCACTCTTCTGATATGGTATTCGGATCAAAATCCGGCTTTGATACCATGGCAAGAATCTTTCCGGTTGCAGGCTCCATGACTACCACTGCTCCGTCATAATCCCCCAACGCCTGATAAGCGATACTTTGCAGCGAATAATTCAGTGTCGTTACCACATTATCCCCGATACTTTTCTCATCTGCCACTTCATCCATTGTCTTTTCCAGAAAAAATGCGTTGGAACGAAGCAGGTTGAAATTTGCCCAGGATTCAATTCCGGAACGGCCGTATTTTTCCGTAGAATACCCCACGATATGGGAAAACATATTCGAATACGGATACACACGGGTCTCGTTTCCCTCTGCATCCGTCATTGTTTCTGCTAACACTTCTCCCTCTGCGGAAAGAATCTTACCCCGAACGACAGATTCGGCAAAGGTTTCCTGCCTGGTATTATAAGAATTATTGATAAAATCCTCACTTCTGATTACCTGAAAATACACAAAATATCCGATCAGACATAAAAACAGACCCGTAAAACAATAGGTGATGACTGCAAATTCACGGTTTCTAACGGAGGTCTTCAATTTGGGTGTCGAATCCTGTCGTTTTTCTTTTTTTGGTCTTTTGGGTGTTTTTTGCAAGTTTCTGTCCATTCTGCTTTCCTTCACTTTCCTTTAATATATAGAAGCCCTGAATAATTGCAAATATAATAATCGTACTAAGCAGAGAGCTTCCGCCATAACTGACAAGCGGCAGTGTCACTCCCGTAGAAGGAATGAATTTAATCACACCTCCAATGGTAAGAAATACCTGAAAGCCATAGGTCGTTCCAAGTCCGAGTGCCACTAATTTATAAAAGCTATCCTTTAATTGCATCGCAATATTCAAAAACATCAAAAAACAGCTCATACAGACCATAATCAGACAAATGGCAAAAATACCGCCTAATTCCTCTGCTATAGCTGAAAAAACGAAATCCTGTTCCACTACCGGAATTTTCTCAGGACTTCCCTGGTTTAATCCTACGCCAAACCATCCACCTGTACCAATGGCAAACAGTGACTGGCAGATCTGATACCCTTCATTATCAATAACACTTAAAGGGTCCTGCCATGCCACCACTCTTACACGCACATGCGAAAACAGCTTATACGCAATGACTGCCGCCACAGACCCGCTGGCAAGTCCTCCCATAAAATAAATAGGATTTCCGGTCGCCACATAGAGCATGGTGAGGTACACAACAAAGAAAATTAACGCACCGCCGAGGTCTCTCGAGCATACCAGCACAATTACATGTGCCGCAGCAACAATTGTGGTAATCACGACCTGCCGAAACGAATTTGAAGTATGCAGCATACCTGCAGCAAAAAATACAAAAATGATTTTGACAAACTCCGACGGCTGAACGGAAATGCCTGCGATCGTATAGGAAATTTTAGCTCCATAACTGGTGGCGCCAAGTACGGCAACTACCGTTAAAGCCCCAAGTCCGAGCACGGCATAAAGCCATGTCATTTTCCGGATAAAACGGATTTTTTTGATAAAAAACGGAACTCCCAACGCAAAAATCATAGCACCGACTGCAATCGTAAACTGCTTTACCGCTTTTTCAAAAGAAAGCCTTGTCAATATTAAAAATCCAATTGCCATCAACATACACATATTATTGACTAAAAGCTGCGCCGAATTTTCATAGAGCATCTTATAGCTGCTGATTACAATCAGGAAAAACAGCACTTGTGCGCCATAGAATAACAAGACTGTCGGATTGTCTGTCTGGTCAAATAATACCAGGTATCCGTCTAAATGCAGCAAAAGCATCAAAATATTCTGGCGGCGGAAAATCGCCGCTCTCCGTTCTTTGGTATTTTTCCTTCTGAAAACAGAAAAACATTCCAACGTGTACAATGCAAACAATATAATCATCAGATATTTGGATACTTCACAAAATATACTGCTCATAAATCCCTCTATTCTACGCCTCTCTTATAATGGCCGTATGTATAATCTTTCATATCCACAGACAGACGCTTTCCGGTCTGATCTGTTACCATATCCTGACAGGTCTTAAGTATTGTATTGACCTGACTTTCGGATTCTATCGTAAAGGACAGCCGAAAACGTGTGATTCCAAAGGTCTGCAGTTCTTCCGCCATGGAAAATAAATACAGCGGTTTGGAATTATAAATTACATTATAACATTCACTGCAGTGATTTTTCACCGGAAAAGAAATTCCATAGCGGTCCTTGATGTAATGCAGCTTTTTTGTGCTGTCACAGCCATGGAAGTTGCGGTTGATACATTGCACACTCGTCATAAGCGGCAAATATCCATAAATGAGCATTTCACTGTTTTCATTGTCACGCTGCCTGATTTCTTTTCGGTTTAATTCCAGGGGAATCGTATCCCCTTCAATTCCCAGTGCAAAAAATGCCATCCGGCTCTCCGTTGACCAGGTATAGAGATTATGGTCAATTCTTATCCTCTCCGGTTTTATCTTATGCTTTAACAAAAATGCCAATGCGTCATAGCTTTTTGCCAGAAACCCATCTGCTTCTATTTTCGGTAAAACAGATTGATAAAATACAGATGTATGATTTCTAAAAACCGACGGCAGGATATAGTAAATCTGTTTGCCTGTTTTTTTCGCCAGTTTGGAAATTTCCTGCATTTTTGTCACAACAGCATGTTTCGGAAAGACTATACTGTCTACATAAACAGTAGAAACTACCGGACTCTCCAGTAATGGAAAAATCTGTTCTTCCGTTTCGGCAGAAGCCGTAATGCAAAGTCCTGCTCTGTCTGTCTTTTTCTGTGCTTTTTGTTCCTGCTTTTTCTCCTGCA
Source organism: uncultured Eubacterium sp. (assembly GCA_964462405.1). Lineage (GTDB taxonomy): Bacteria > Bacillota > Clostridia > Lachnospirales > Lachnospiraceae > Roseburia_B. The sequence continues at coordinate 5,313 of CAYWXJ010000090.1, read as the reverse complement.
CCATTCTGCGATAAGGCTTTACGCATTGCTCTTTTAATTTCTCTAAAGCCCGACGTCTCAGCGCATTCACAGCTCCCATAGACAAGAACAGTCCCTCTTCTAAATCAATGGTAAGCTCTTTCCATGCAAAAGGTGTATTTCCGATCTTATTCAGCTTCGCATACAGGGTTTCTTTGGTGACCGGCTGATTCTGCGCTGTCATTGCCAGATCACCGGTTACCGTTATTTCCGTATCCTGCCATTTTACCGTAAGCTCGATGGGGTTCTCTTTTCGTACCTTCAGCTTTCCGCATATCAGCTCTTTGCATTCCGACTGCACATAGTCCCGGGCGGTCTGTTCCCAAAGCTTCTCATTGCTCTTCTCATGCCCCGGCCGTTCAAAGGTAATCATCTCCGGTCCGTTCCACTGTTTATAATAACCCTCTGTAAAACCGCTGCGGTTGCCAAAGTCAAACAGCTTCCTGTGATCCTCCTTAGACACATGATACTCCTCTTCTCCGTACGCAAGGTATCTGTCCATATATTTCCGATAGACGGATACTACTCCTGCCGCATATTCACTCTGCTTCATCCTGCCTTCGATTTTAAAGGAATACACACCGCTTTTTGCAAGCTGCGGTATCAGATCAATCGTACATAAATCCTTCGGACTAAGCGGATACATATGTCCTTTCGCATAGATTCTCTTCTCTTTTGCATCATATACCTCATAGGGCAGCCTACAGGGCTGGGCACAACGGCCGCGGTTGCCGCTTCTGCCTCCTAAAATACTGCTGAACAGACATTGACCGGAATAGCAATAGCAAAGTGCCCCATGTACAAAGCTCTCTAATTCTACAGTAACCTCCTTGTGGATTTTGTGAATTTCTTCCAGGGATAATTCCCTTGCTAAGACAATCCGCTTGGCCCCTGCAGCCGCTAAAAATTCTGCTCCTTCCACATTTGCAACAGTCATCTGGGTACTAGTATGTACCGGAAGGTCTTTAAAATTCCTGCGGATAAACCGCATAACTCCAAAGTCCTGCACGATTACCGCATCTAATCCCTGCTCATAATACGGCAAAAGGTATTCGTATAGCTGTTCTTCTATTTCATTTTCTTTTAACAGGGTATTGACCGCCAGCATCACCTTACTCCCATGAAGATGCCCGAAATCAATGGCTTCTAACACTTCCTCCTGATTAAAATTGCCTGCATAAGCTCTCGCACCAAACCGGCTTCCGCCAAAATAGACTGCATCCGCCCCCGCATGAATTACCGCTTTTAGGGTCTGCAGTGTACCTGCCGGAGCTAAAAGTTCTAATTCCTGTGCCATAGCTTCCTCCTGTTCCTATAGATGTAAAAAGAGGACGAACCAAATCGTCCCCCTATTTTTTTCCTTTTCTGTTTCCTGTATGGTTACTTACTGCTGCAGATGCCGGCTTTTCTTCTTCACCGGGAAGCTCTCCAAGCAATGCATCTTCTAATGCAGCCTCTAACTTCGATTTATTCAATAACAGCTCTTTATTCTGTGCTTCTAATTCTTTTACCGTTTTTTCATTTGTCTCCGCTTTGATCTGAACTGAAATCAGTTCGTGCTTTAAATCATAAAGCTCTTTTTCCTTAATCTCTAAATCCTGTTCTAATTTCTCTACACGTTCCTTGGCTTTAAAATAATCGTCTGCGATATTCAGCTCAACTAAGGTTGCTTTCATATCTACCGGGAAACGACGGATTTCTTCCATCTCATTAAATTCATTTATCTTATTATTGATGTATGCTGCCACACGCTGTAAGTATTCTTCACCTTCGTACCCACTCAGCGTATACACCTTCCCACCAATAATTACCTCTGCATTGGACTTCGATGACATACGTTTTCCTCCCTGAAATGCCAAACTACCTGTTTACCATTATACTTTTTATTCCCCTATCTTGCAAGCTGAAAATGCTCAAAGGCAAAATCTGTTGCCACTCTTCCCTTAGGAGTACGGTTGATAAATCCATTTTTTACCAAAAAAGGCTCATACACATCTTCTATTGTCCCCGCATCTTCCCCGATGGCGGCTGCAAGAGTATCTAAACCAACCGGACCTCCTGCAAATTTCTGCATAATCGTAAGCAGGATATTCCTGTCATTCTGATCCAAACCGCAGGAATCTACTTCTAATAAATCCAGTGCAAATGCTGCCACCTCTCTGGTAATCTGTCCGTCATATTTGACCTGGGCAAAATCCCGCACGCGCTTTAACAGGCGGTTGGCAAGTCTTGGCGTTCCGCGGCTTCTTTTTGCCAGCTCAAAGGCTCCCTCTTCATCAATCGTCACATTTAACTTTCCGGCAGACTGCATGATAATGGTCTTTAATTCTTCCGGCGTATAAAATTCCAGATGATGAAGGACTCCAAACCTGTCCCTTAAAGGGGCAGATAAAAGTCCCGCTCTTGTGGTCGCTCCCACAAGGGTAAACTTCGGAAGATCTAAACGAAGGGAATGCGCCGTCGCACCTTTTCCAATCATAATATCAATGGCGTAATCCTCCATAGCAGAATAAAGAACCTCTTCTACCTGACGGTCTAAACGGTGTATCTCATCAATAAAAAGCAAATCTCCCGGCTGAAGATTGCTTAAGATTGCTGCCATTTCTCCCGTTCTGCCAATCGCCGGACCGCTGGTGATTTTCATATGTGTCCCCATCTCGTTTGCAATAATTCCGGCTAAGGTCGTCTTTCCAAGTCCGGGCGGTCCATAGAATAATACATGGTCTAATGCCTCCCCACGCTGTTTTGCAGCCTCTATGTAAATTTTCAGATGCTCCTTGGCTTTCTTTTGTCCGATGTAATCCTCTAAGGTCTGGGGACGAAGCGTTTTTTCGATTTTTAAATCCTCTTCCTGTATCTGTGTAGATATGACTCGCTTTTCCATAATTCTCTCAAACTGCCCTTTCGTAACTATTCCGTTCTTTCACAGTTGCATCCTTTCTATAAAAATGCCATCTGCTTTAAAGCTGCCTTTAAAACATCTTCTGTGTCCATATCCCCAAAGATCTCTACCTTTGAGATCGCGGATAATGACTCGGAAGAAGAATATCCAAGTGCCACCAATGCCTGCACGGCTTCATTCTTGACGGTTTTTGCTTCAGACTGCGGTAAATTCTCTGCCGGTTTAGTTTTATTTTCAAAAACATCTTCTATATTCAGCTTATCCTTTAGCTCTAAGATGACACGCTGCGCCGTCTTTGCACCGATTCCGGGTGCTTTTGCAATGGCTTTTGCATCTCCTCCCACTACGGCAAACCGCAAATCATCCGCAGACATGACAGACAAGACTGCAAGTGCGCCCTTCGGACCGATACCGCCGACACCTAGCAATAACTGAAACACCTTTAAATCATCCTTTGTCAGAAACCCGAACAAAGACATCGCATCTTCTTTCACATGCAGATAGGTGTATATTTTCACTGTTTCTCCTATAGAGGGCAAGTCATCCGCGATACTAGCAGGAGCCTGAATCTGATAACCGATACCATGGTTGTCTACCACGATTTGTCCTTCTCCGATTTCCTCTAACGTTCCCTTGATATATGAATACATAAATCCTCCCTTTTTCCTACAGGCGGCTTTTCAGCCTTCTAATCATCTCCTGCGAAAGTATCCCGATCAAAAATCCTGTGATAAAGCCTGCCGCTAAAAGCACCGGCGTATAATAAAACAGGTTCAGATTCTCTACCGCTACAGAAGCCACGAAAAGCTGTCCCACGTTATGAAAAATTCCGCCTAATACACTGACAGATACCACCTGAAATTTTCCGGTGCGCTTGATAAGCGCCATCACAAGAAAGCTTAAAATACCGCCACCTAAGCTGTAAAGGATGCTAAAGGGATTTCCAAATAAAAATCCGGCAAGCAGAATCCGGAGTACGGAAATCAAACATGCTTCTTTTGCTCCGATGCTATACAGCATCCAAACAACTACAATATTTGTAAGACCTAATTTCACTCCGGGAATCCCAAAGTAAAAAGGAATCAAAGATTCCACATAGCTGCATATCAGTGCTAATGCCAAAAACAATCCAAGATATGCTGTTTTTCGTTTCATAGAAGTTCCTTCCTTCTGCTTATGTAACTGTTAGCGTTCAATGCCTGCATCATGTTATGGAATCATACTCCGCAGGCTCTGCATCTATAATCTCTACAACGACTTTATTCGGCAGACACACAATCGTCTCATTTGTCTTTGCGATTGCCTTCTGATGCACACAGAGCTTATCCGGACAGGAGGCATCTGTCATATCTGCTTTTCCTTCCCGGATTTTAAGTATATTTGTAACTTTGCCGTCGATTTTGATTTCAATGACCGCATCTTTTTCTAATGAATAGGTTCCATACGGTTCACCTGCAACGGTCACCACTGCAACAGCACCCGTCTTTCCGCCAATCGTATAAAAAAGAATACAGCCTGCAATTAATAATACAGCTAATATGATAAGCAGTAAGCGGTCATTTTTCCCAAATTGTTTTGTCATACATCTGACCCGACCTTTTCTCCGATATAGTAAAATCCTTTGCACTCGGTTAATTTTACATCCACAATTTTACCGATCAGCTCTGTATCTCCCGTTAAATGTACAACGGAATTATTGCTGAGCCTTCCGGTAACCAGATGCTTATCCTGCTCATTGACGTTTTCTATTAAAACCTTCTGTACACTTCCCGTCAAAGTCTCCGCTTTTCTTGCTGCAATTTCCTGTACTTCCTTTAACAGACGGTCAAACCGCGCTTTTATGACCTCCTCCGGAATCTGCTCTTCCATGGAAGCAGCCGGGGTTCCGGTTCTCTTTGAATAGATAAATGTAAATGCACTGTCATATTCTACCCGGCGTACCACATCCATGGTTTCTTCAAAGTCTTGCTCTGTTTCCCCCGGAAAACCGACAATAATATCTGTGGTAATGGCAATGTCAGGCACCGCTTTTCGTATTTTATCTGCCAGCTCTAAATACTGCTCCTTGGTATATCTGCGGTTCATAATCTTTAAAATCCTCGAGCTTCCTGACTGCAAAGGAAGATGCAGATGTTTACAGATTTTTTTCGAATTTTTCATCACTTCAATCAATTCATCGGATAAATCCTTAGGATGAGAGGTCATAAACCGAATCCTCTCGATACCCTCAATTTTCTCAATTTCCTGTAAAAGCTGGGCAAAGCTTAAAGGATTTTCTAAGTTCTTGCCGTAGGAATTGACATTCTGTCCGAGCAGCATGACTTCCACCACTCCGTCCGCTGCTAATTTTTCAATTTCTCTTACAATATCCTTCGGTTCACGGCTCCGCTCTC
>CAYWXJ010000089.1:0-9381 GCA_964462405.1 uncultured Eubacterium sp. | reverse complement strand
CTGCTGCGCATCCTTCTGCCCGAAATATGCCTTATCCGGCATCACAATATGAAACAGCTTGCTTACAACGGTACAGACACCGCGAAAGTGGGTCGGTCTTGTTTTTCCACAAAGTCCTGCGCTGACATGCTCTGTTTCCACATAAGTGGAAAAATCCGGCGCATACATCTCTTCCGGTTCCGGATGAAAAATCAAATCTGCCCCTGCCGCTTCACACAGTTTTTTATCTGCCTCAATATCCCTTGGATAAGTCGATAAATCTTCATTCACACCAAACTGGATCGGATTTACAAAATCACTGACAACAACTCTATCATTCTCTGCTACGGCTCTGTCAATCAGGCTCTTATGCCCTTCATGCAGATACCCCATCGTAGGCACAAGTCCTACAGACAAACCCTGCCGTCTCCATTCCTTTACCTGTGCTCTCACTTCACTGATTGAACCTGTAATTTCCATACTCTTTTCCTTTCTGCCAAAATTCCTTTTGACACTTCCATTTTCTAATACAAGAACAAAGCGGGCAAGCCATCTCAACTTCCCAATCCTTCATTCATGAGGGGCTTGAACACTTTGCGCACCGAGCACAGCCGCTTGCGGCAAATTCCTCTTGTGCGAGTGTGCATCTTCGCCCGAAGGGCTTTTTAATATATAGGAAATTCTGAAGGAATTTCCTAATAAAAAAGCCCGGACACACTGTCCGGACAAATCGAAAAAACACTGTCTATAAATACTTTTTTAAAATGTATGGCAAGCAGTGTTTTGGTACATGATAAGTAAAAATCCCTGTTTTTATTGTGCCGCCCAAACGGTGCAGCCAACTGACATAGGACTTTTCTGATTTACTTGTATGTATGTGCCGGTACAGTTCCTTTGGATACCGTCCAAGGATATACTAACACACTGATTATATAAATGCAAGCGATTCTTGGGAATCCGGGGGACGGACACTTTCCCTATATCATAAAGTAACAACGAAACCATCCCAAAAAAGGAGCACTTTCTATGAGTACTTTAAATTTAACACTTCTGACCGATCTATACGAACTGACCATGATGCAAGGCTATTTTAAAAGCAACCACCGGGAAGTTGTAGTTTTTGACGCCTTTTACCGGACCAACCCCTGCAACGGCGGATATGCCGTCTGCGCCGGACTGGAACAGATTATCGACTATATCAAAAACCTCCATTTTTCAGAGAAGGATATTTCCTATCTGAGAAGCCTGCAGATATTCGATGAAGATTTTTTGATCTGGTTAAGTGCCTTCCGGTTTTCCGGCGATATTTATGCCATCCCCGAGGGCAGCATTATTTTTCCGAGAGAACCCCTGCTTAAGGTCATTGCACCGATTATGGAAGCACAGCTTATCGAAACCGCCATTTTAAACATTCTAAACCACCAGAGCCTGATTGCCACAAAGGCAGCAAGGGTCTGTTATGCTGCAAAAGGAGACGGGGTCATGGAATTTGGGCTGCGCCGTGCACAGGGACCGGATTCCGGAGTATACGGAGCAAGAGCGGCTGTCATCGGCGGCTGTAAGGGCACTTCTAATGTCCTTGCCGGACAGCTTTTTGACGTTCCGGTGCTTGGTACACATGCCCATAGCTGGATCATGAGCTTTCCCGACGAATATACCGCCTTCCAAAAATATGCAGACCTCTACCCTTCCGCCTGCATTCTCTTAGTAGATACTTATGATACCTTAAAATCCGGTGTTCCAAATGCAATCCGCGTCTTTCAGGAAATGAGAGCTTCCGGTATTCCGCTGACCTATTACGGGATTCGTATGGACAGCGGCGACCTTGCCTATCTTTCGAAAAAAGCCCGGAAGATATTAGATGATGCAGGCTTTACGGATGCTGTTATCTCCGCTTCTAATGATTTAGACGAATATCTGATTGAAAGCCTGAAGCTGCAGGGCGCTAAAATCACTTCCTGGGGTGTGGGGACCAATTTGATCACAGCAAAGGATCATCCGGCATTCGGCGGCGTGTATAAGCTTGCTGCCGTAAAGACCTCTGACGGTACGTTTCTTCCGAAAATCAAGCTTTCGGAAAATACGGAAAAGATTACAAATCCGGGCAATAAGACTGTCTACCGCATTTATGATAAAATTACCGGAAAAATCCGGGCGGATTATATCTGTCTTGCAGACGAGACCTTTGATACTGCAGAAGATCTTGTCCTTTTTGACCCGAACGAGCCATGGAAAAAAACAAAGCTCCCCGGAGGAAGCTATACGATGCGGGAAATGCTAGTTCCTGTTTTCAAAAACGGCATCTGCGTCTATGATTCCTTAAGCGTTATGGAAATCCAGGCAGTCTGCAGCAGAGAAAAGGATACCATCTGGGATGAAACAAAACGGTTTGTCAATCCTGCAAAAATTTATGTTGACCTTTCCGATAAACTATACAATATGAAACGCGCGCTGCTCAATGAAATGAGTCCCGTTTAAAAAGAATGTCGCAGGACACTCTGTTATTTACAAATCGTCCTGCGGCGCACTTTCTTCGCTTCATATAATAATTCGTCTGATTTTTTCATTAATTCGTTTACATCAATCTGCGGTTCACAGTAAAACTCATAGATTCCCACAGAAAATTCTACATAATATGGAATTTCATCATTTTTATTAAATTCTCTTGCTGCGTCTGCAATCTGAATTTTGACTGCGTCCTTGAACCCGGGCATATCCGACAGTACAAGGGAAACGAACTCATCTCCGCCGATTCGGGCTGTGATCGCATCCTTCGGAAGCACCTGCCTTAACCGGTCCGCCGCACTTTTTATTGCAAAATCTCCTGCCGTATGTCCAAAACTGTCATTAATCTCCTTTAAATGATCCAAATCGCAGAAAATCAGATATGCCTTTCTTCCATCATTCTTCTCACAGTAGGGAAGTATACGCTCCATAAATCCTCTCCGGTTCAGCAGACTGCTCAACTCATCATATTCAGAAATAAAGCTTAAAATATGATTCTTTTCCTGAATAACCTTTAAGGATTTCTGCAGCTCCTGACAGGATTCCTGCTCCATCCAGTTCAAATCTAAATAGCAAAGCAGCGAACCTAACTGCATACCGCAAATCTGCAGAAAAGACATATCCTCCTGTTCTACTTCACAGAGCAGGATTCCGTACTGCTTTTCTCCTGAAAAGAGTATAAAGGAGGTCAGAATCGCTGGATTCTCCAGGTTCGGAAGAAATGCTGTAAAGCCATTTTTCACGGTAACACAGGGGCGCATCTCATTGGAATAGCAAACCATTTCCTTCGGCGTATAGTATGCTGTCAAATATATCTTCTCCGGATTCTTAAACGAAGCTTTCTCATCATAAATGACCGGCTCTTCAAACAGATAAATGTAACAGCTCTTTACCTTCATTACCTGAAACCGCTCCATAACAGGAAGCATGACTTCCCGCAGATCTTCTCTGGTCCCTTTACGGTTCAAATCTCTCGTAAAGTTTGGAACGAACCATGCTTTTCGATTCAGGTCTACCATATCCTTTTCCATCTTCTGATTGATCGAACTGTAAATAAACTGCTGCGTTGCACTTGTAATATACGCAAGCTGTTCCTTCTTCACACTGTCTGAAATATTCGCTGCCAGCATCTGCAGCACCTCTGTAAAATGTGTGAGCAGACCTCTTTCGGAAATATGGGGATAGGCTACAAACTCCTGCAGAATCTCCATGAGATATTGAATCTCAAAAGTCTCGCCATTCGCCTGAAAAACATTTCTATGTATATATTGAAAATAGTTTTCGATTAAAGTGGTAAAACGACTCTTATCTTTTTCGTAGGGTAAGCCGGATAATATGACAGAAACAATCTTATCGATTGCTTTCTCAATGTACTGCTCTATATTCTCCTGCGCTATATGCGTACAGGGCTGCGCTCCCGCCATGCAGCAGCCGCAGGAACCGCGCTTTACTAAAAACGTCTTTGCTTTTTGGGAGCTGACCTTCTCACCTTTGCACAGCATAATCGCTTTTTGCAGGGCTGTGTAGCTGAAGTGAAAGCTTCTCTGGGAAACACTTGTCAAAGGCGGCTGCATCTTCTTTGCTAAATCCACATCATCATATCCGGTAATCGCAATATCCTTTCCAACGATGAGATTTCTCTCTTTACAGACCCTGTAACAGCCCTTCGCCATATTATCATTTGCGCATACGATTGCCTCTAAGCCCGGATTGTCATCCAGAAGCTTTCTCGCCAAGTCGCCTACTAATTCTGTGTAATTACCATAAGCAATCATCTTATCTTCGACGCTAAGCCCGCATTCCTTCATCACATCGCAATATGCCGTCAGCCGTTCATTGGCTTCCAGGTTCACCTTCGGACCGCTTAAAAACGCAATCTTCTTATATCCATGATCCTTCGTCATATGCTCCATACAGGAACGCATACCGGCGTAATTATCGGAAATCAGATAGGGGACATCCTCTTCCTCTGAAACATCCTGTATCAGAATATGTGGAACCTTTGCATGACTTTTTAAAAAAGCTGCTTTATCGTAGTTATGATAATAATAACAAATAGATCCGGTTGCAACAATCAATGCATCCAGATTCATATAATGTACATAATCATATATCATATCAAACTGATAATTGTAATTTCCCTCCAGATTATATGCAAGTATATCCGAACAATACTGCGGAATCTGTGGTCCCATCATAAAAATAATATTCACGTTCTCTTCCCGTGCACAAGAATAGAAACCTCTCATCAATTCCACTGTATAATCGGATTCTATATCCCCAAGCATGATTCCGATCGTCGGACGTTTATCTCTTCCTCCTGTCATTGCCAAATCCCCTTCTGTGGCCGCTTTCTCCTACGTTCCTATTATACACATACCCTTCTGCAATTGCAAGAAAACTCTTAAAATTGTTTCAAAAGCAATTGTTTCAAAATCCTTTATTTTGCTTTATTTTTCACTGGCTTTTCTCATCCGCAGTAATATTTTCCGTTCCATACGGGACACCTGAACCTGACTTACCCCAAGCCTTTCTGCAATCTGTGTCTGTGTCATCTCTTTAAAATAGCGCAGCTCTATCAATTCCTTTTCTGTTTCATCCAATTCCCCTAACAACTGCTCTAAAAGCAGATGATTTAACAGCTCGTCCGTTTTGGGCATTCCACCCCCGGATACCTGGTCTACCAGATAAATTTCACTGTCATCTGACTGATAGACCGGCTGGTAGATAGAAGCCACTTCTTCATTTGCTTCCATAGCCTCTACAATTTCTTCTACACTCAGACCGATTTCCTGTGAAATTTCCTGTAGGTTCGCATCTCTTCCATATCTTTGTGAAAGCATGTCCGACGCTTTTTTTACCTTCCAGCCGTTTTCCTTTAAAGACCGTGATACCTTCATCATACTGCTGTCCCGCAGAAATCTCTTGATTTCTCCCATAATCATCGGAACTGCATAGGTTGAAAATTTTACTTCATAAGCAATTTCAAATTTATCAATCGCTTTCATCAGACCTATACAGCCAATCTGAAAAAGCTCCTCTCTTTCGTGTCCCCGATGCTCGAATCTGCGGACAATACTCCACACCAGTCCCATATTATCGGAAATCAGTTTTTCCCTTGCATCTTTATCCCCCGCGTGTGCCTGCTTAATGAGAGCTGTCACCGCATCCATCCCAATCCTTAACTTCCTTCTGTCCAATTTTCTTTATCATAGTTACCTTTGTTCCTGTGCCCGGCACAGATTCTACCTGCATATCATCCATAAAAGCCTCTATAAATGCAAACCCCATTCCGGAGCGTTCTAACTCCGGCTTTGTGGTGTAAAAAGGTTCTAATGCCTGTTCGATATTTTCTATTCCTATGCCTTTATCCTCTACCGTAATCGTAGCCGTATCTCCCTCAAGCGCACAGGCTAAACAAACCTTTCCCTCTCTGCTTTCATAGCCATGGATGATTGCATTTGTCACTGCCTCTGATACTGCCGTCTTTACATCTGCAATCTCATCTAAGGTAGGATTCAACTGTGTCAGAAATGCCGCTACCGCCACTCTGGCAAACCCCTCATTTACCGACTTTGCATCAAATTCCACCCACATCTCGTTCTTCATTGTTATCTTCCTCCGCCTCTTTCTTAATTCAATCCATCGTCTGATTCAGATGCCACCTTAATCATCTTATGCAGACCGGAAACCACAAATATTTTCTGAATCCGCTCATTTAAGTGTTCCGCCGACACTTCACCTCCGCTATACCCCATATTTTTGCATCTGCCGATCAAGACCCCGATACCGGAACTGTCCATAAACTCTGTTCCTGCAAAATCGAACACCAGCTTTCGTATATGGTATGCTCCAATCAAAAGGTCTGCCTCCTTCCTGAGCTGTTCTGCGCAATGATGATCCACTTCCCTTGGCATGGAAATTCTCATGCATCCATCCTTTAACTGATATTTACAATCCATCTTACTTTTCCTCTCTTTCTTTTTTCCAACAACCTACAGGTGTATAAAATAAAAAGACGCCAGTACTCATTGCTCCATGAGTCTAACGTCTTTTGTATTTTTCCTTATGATTCTGTTACTGTGCAGCTTCCTCCTGCTGCTCCGGCGTATCCGGCTGCTCTGCCGTATCGTTCTGCTGTTCCGCCGTATCCGGCTGCCGTCCCGCTGTATCTCCTGTATCTCCTGTATTTCCCGCAGCCGTCTGATTTGCATTGACATAGCTTTGTGCCACACGAGCACGCTCCGTTCCCGGATACTGCTCTAAGACCTTCTGATAATATATGACTGCCTGCTGCATATCATCTGCTCTCCGGTAGGACTGTGCTAAATAGTACAATGCATTTCCGTCCTGATATGTTTCATCCATTTCGACTACCTTACCTAACTTCTCTATTGCAGTCGTATAATCTCCTTTTGTATAAGCTCTGTAGCCTTCCTGATACATGGAAGCAAGATATTTTTCATTAACCTTTGCATTGACATCATCATAAATTGCTTTCGCCCTGTCACTCAAATCATCGGTATTTATCTTCTCTAATGCTGTTCCTGCCGCATTTAAATCATCTGCCGCAAAGGAAGCATACGCACTTAAAAGCTGCTCGTAGGAAGTAAGCTTTGTCTCTACTCCTTTGGAGGCTTCTTCGGCTTCCTCCACCTGCTTTGTCAAATCATCCACCTGGTTCTCCAGGGAAGAAATCGTCTGTTCTTTGGTAGAAATCGTATCATTAGCTGCTTTCAAAGCCGTGTTCGCATCACTTTTTGCCTGCTGTTTGATATTCGGCAGCAAAAGGAACATGGAAATTGCAACCCCAAGCACAATTCCTATGACAATATTAAGAACCGTCTGTATTGCAGAATTATCTTTAAAATGTGCCGGCATAATAATCGTTTCGTTTCCGCTCTGATAGGAAATCAAGTCATCCTTTTTCTGTTTCTTAGGGCTTGTTTCACGCAGCTTGCGGTTTACTTCCTTTAAATAGCGCAGAGTGGTCGTATTGTTCTCATCGATTTTTCCTGCATTGCGCAGTACCTTCTTCGCCTGCTCATATTTGCCGTCCTGAATATACAAAAGTGCTAAAAGCTGATGCCCTCTGACCAGCTTAGGATTCAAAGACAGCACCTTTTTCAACTGGATGACCGCTAAATCCCTGCTGCCCTGTCTGCAGTATAAAAGAGCCTGATTGTATTTCTTGATCGTCTGATTAATGGTATCTAATTTTGAGGGATTATTCTGTATCTCACTTAAATACTGCCCTGCAATATTGTTACGGCTATGGTAATTCTTACTGATTACCCACTCACTGAGTGCCGCTACTGTTTCTCCCATCTCAAAATACACCAGTCCTAACAGGTTCCTGGCGTTCATATTCATCTTATTTAACTGTAAGCTTTTCTTAAGGCTTTCCACAGCCCCGGAAAGATTGCGCACACCTGCCCGCTCTAATCCTTCATTATAAAAACTGTTAGAAGCCATCAATATCTTCTTATATATTTTTACATCCGCACCGCATTTTCCGCAGTAACCTGCTGTAGTCAATGATGCTCCGCAATTATAACATTCCATATTTCACCTCGCCTGTCTGCTTTTTAACTATGTTTTTCCTTCATCATCTCAAGCAGTATATCTGTCATATCGCTCAGATCGCGGTTATAAATAGCATCCTCTGCCTCTTCCACTTCAAGGCTTGGCTGAAATTTTTTCAATTCTTCTTCAAAATTAATCATTTTAACCTCCGTCCAAAAACCTAATATCCTTATCTACATAAAAAACCACTATATTATATGGCGTTATTTTCCTTTATCATTATAATATAGTGGTTCTAATATGCAAGCAAAAAAATATTAAGTTTTTATTATCTCATCGCAGCATTTTACACAAATCTGCAATATTTCTGCCCGATTTACAGCAGATGTCCGGATTCGTCAAAAGCTTTTTTTACTTCATGGAAGCTAACTGTGCTTTTACCTGCTCCATCATCTGTTCGTATTTTACAAGCTTGTCTTTCTCCTCCTGTACCTTCGCTTCCGGTGCTTTGCTGAGGAAACGCTCATTGCTTAACATTCCCTTAGAACGTGCAAGCTCTTTTTCTAAACGTGCCTGTTCTTTTTCTAAACGCTCTTTTTCTTTTGCCATGTCTACTAAATCTTCCAATGGAATATAGACAACTGCATCCGGGATAACGACGGATACCGCATCCTCTGCAATTCCTGCTTTATCTGCCTGAATCAGAACTTCTGACGCTCCCATCAGTCCTGCATACATATCCTTTTCCGCCTCAAAGATGCCGCGAACCTTTTCATTTTCCGATACAATATATACCGTTGCTTTTCTGGATGGCGGTACGTCCATTTCACTGCGGCGGTTTCTGACGCTCTTTACAAGCTCCTTGCAGCGTTCTACCATTGCTTCTTCCTCTGTAAAATCACGCTCTTTCGTATATACCGGCCAGTCAGCAAGCATAATGGTTTCTTCCTCCGGATGTAAGGTACAGAAAATCTCTTCTGTAATAAACGGCATGAACGGATGCAGCATTTTCAGTGCCCGGGTCAATACTTCTTTTAAGGTCCAGAGTGCGGTATCCGCTGACTTTTCATTCTGCCCGCGGTTATAGGTACGGCGTTTTGTCATCTCAATATACCAGTCGCAGAACTCATCCCAGATGAAATCGTATACCTTCTGTACCGCAATACCCATCTCGTATTTGTTCATATTCTCGGTCATCTCTTTTGCAAGCGTATTGACCTTTGATAAAATCCATTTATCCTCTGCAAGGAAATCCTCCTTTGCAGGAGCGGGAAGCCCGGCATTTCCGATATTCATCATAATGAAACGGGAAGCGTTCCACACTTTGTTGGCGAAATTACGGGAAGCTTCTACCCGCTCCCAATAGAAACG
>CAYWXJ010000088.1:0-9418 GCA_964462405.1 uncultured Eubacterium sp. | reverse complement strand
ATATAAATTTTATTTGTTTATTAGGATTAAGATAGTGAAACAGGAAATGATTAAAAAGAAGCTGTCACAGATTTTCTGTGGCAGTTTTTTTGTATTGCTGTATTTTTGCTATTTCCTTTTGAAAAAGACCGTAAGTATAGCTCCTGCAAATATAAAAATTTCCCTCTTTTGAAAACAGCCTGCCGTAAATAATTGCTGCCACGGATAACAGTGCTCCCTGTACCACTGTTAAAAGCTTTGGGTTTTTGATAGTCTTACTTTCCTTCCTGATTTTTATTATACCGGTAGATTTGATACAGATAATAGGCAATCGTTCCAAGAACGCCTCCCATCAAAAGCAGACTGTATACCGGGTCCATGCCGACTCCAAGAGCATCGGCTGCAGAGGGAAGCAGCATCCCTAAAATCAGGAGCAGCTTGCTATTTCTTACCATACGAACGGCATAGGTACGGACCATTCCCTTCAGCGGTTCACTCCTGCTGCCGTTTAAAAGCTCCGGAAATGCCTGCAATACCGTCATGCCTGCATAAAGCAGTATCACTGGCAGCAAGTGATACAGAATCGTCACCATAGTACCCTTATATGCATAGTGATAGTAGATCTGTAAGCCAATATAAACAAGCACTGCAACCGCAGTTACTGTTTCCATCACAATTTCCCATGCTTCTAAGTCTCTTTTTCCCATCGTATTTCTCCGTTTATTTCAAATTCGATTCTTACTGTCTTAAACATTCACTTTTGTCATTCTCCCGCTATATTGTACACAATTTCTTTTTCTTCTTCAAGATTTGGCTTACATATGTTATACTTTTTAAAGAGCAAAATAAAAGAGAGGAAGCCAAACGTCAACTATGTATATTCAATTAAATGGACAAGTCATTTACTACGAGAAAACCGGAGAAGGTTCCCCTGTCATTTTAGTACACGGGAATGGAGAAACACATAAGACTTTTGAGGTTCTGATACCGGAGCTTTCGAAGAAGCATACCGTCTATGCCTTAGACAGCCGCGGACACGGACAAAGTGCTGCCGTAACGGAATTTCACTATGCAGACATGGCAGAGGACGTAGCCGCCTTCGTCCATGCTTTAGATTTAGTCAAGCCTGCTTTTTATGGCTTCAGCGACGGCGGTATTGTAGGGCTGATGGCGGCTTCGAAATACCCTACCCTGTTTTCTGCATTGGCAGTCAGCGGTGCTAATTTGACCCCCTCCGGCTGCAGGCTGCATGTCCGGATTTTTGTCCGCCTGCAGTATTTAAAGAGCAAGAACCCGCTCCTTTTGCTGATGCTGAAGGAACCTCATATTACGAAGGCAGACTTATCTAAAATTACAATCCCGACCTTAGTTCTTGCCGGCTCTAAAGATATGATAAAGACACGGGAAACGAAACGGATCGCTGCGTCAATTCCCGACGCCGCCCTTAAAATTCTGCCCGGGGAAAATCATTTCAGCTATGTAGTCAAAAGCCCGAAGCTCTTTCCGCTGTTAGATGACTTTTTTTCGAAACATTGTTATTGAAAAACAACTTCCGTGTGCTATAATAAATACGATAAATACATAAGGAGCAAATGAATCATGGAAAATTTAATTATTCCGAAGGATTATCATTCCGAGCTGAATCTGCATGATACACAGATTGCTATTAAGACCGTAAAGGATTTTTTTCAAAACTTATTATCTCTGCGTCTGAATCTGACCCGTGTGTCTGCCCCTCTTTTTGTAGACCCGGCCTCCGGTCTGAACGATAATCTAAACGGTGTGGAACGCCCGGTTTCTTTTGGAATCAAAGAGCAAAATGAACGAATGGCTGAAGTCGTACATTCTCTTGCCAAATGGAAACGCTATGCTTTAAAGAAATACGGCTTTGCAGTCGGTGAAGGTCTGTATACCGATATGAATGCAATCCGCCGTGACGAGGATACCGACAATATTCATTCCATTTTTGTAGACCAGTGGGACTGGGAAAAGATTATTCGAAAGGAAGACCGGAACTTAGATTTCTTAAAAGATACCGTCCGCACTGTATATAAGTGTCTTCGCAAAACAGAGAAATATATGTCTATCCAGTATGATTATATTGAAGAGATTCTTCCACAGGATATTTTCTTTGTTACCACTAAGGAATTAGAGGAAATGTTTCCGGAATACACCCCAAAGGAGCGGGAATACTACATTGCAAAGACGAAAGGTGCCGTATGCATTATGCAGATCGGTGATGCTTTAGAGAACGGAAAGCCTCATGACGGTCGTGCACCGGATTATGACGACTGGACATTGAATGCTGATATTGTTGTATATTATCCGGTTTTAAATATTGCTTTGGAATTATCCTCTATGGGGATTCGCGTGGATAAAAAAGTTCTCCTTTCACAGCTTGAGAAAGCAGGCTGCCCGGAACGTGCAGAATTGCCATTCCAGAAGTCAGTTATTGAGGAATCACTTCCGTTTACCATTGGCGGCGGCATCGGTCAATCCCGTATCTGTATGTTTTTCTTAAGAAAAGCGCATATCGGAGAGGTACAATCTTCTCTCTGGCGGGACGAAACGGTGACAGCATGTGAAAAGAACGGAATTAACCTTTTGTAATTTTTAAATACCGTCTAAAATAAACAGGAGATTTGCCGCAGGTTTTAGCAAATCTCCTGTTTTCTTATTTATTCTTCATGCAGGCTTCTTAACAAAGCAATTTCCCTTGCCCAGCCTTCATCATCATTCGGTGTTTCTAAGATAATCGGTATTCCCTGCAGCTTCGGATGGTTGATAATCTGCTTCATGGCTTCTAAGCCAATCGACCCTTCTCCAATTTTCTCATGGCGGTCTTTATGGCTTTCTAAGGGATTCATGCTGTCATTCATATGAATTGCCTTTAAATGCTGTAAGCCGATGATATTCTCAAATCTATCCAGCACGCCTTCGAAATCATTGACAATGTCATATCCGGCATCCCACACATGACAGGTATCCAGGCATACGCCCATCTTCTCTCTCAGTTCCACACGCTCTAAGATGGCCTGCAGTTCTTCAAAACTACGTCCCACCTCAGAGCCTTTTCCTGCCATCGTTTCAAGCAGTACCGTTGTGGTCTGTTCCGGCGTGAGAACCTCATTTAACAGCTCCGCTATCATGGGGATTCCCGCTTCGCTCCCCTGTCCCACATGGGAACCGGGATGAAAATTGTAATAATTCCCGGGTATATATTCCATCCGCTTTAAATCGTCTGTCATCATTTCCTTTGCAAAAGAACGAATATCCTCTTTGGCGGCACAGGCATTCATGGTATAAGGTGCATGTGCCACTAATTTCCCAAAGGAATGCTCCTTCGCAAGAGCTAAGAATTTTTCCACGTCATTTTCATCTATTTTTTTCGCTTTTCCGCCTCTTGGATTTCTGGTAAAAAATGCAAAGGTATTCGCTCCTAATTTGAGTGCCTGTTTTCCCATGGCTTCATAGCCTTTTGCCGCTGATATATGGCTGCCAATATACAACATAGTCCCTCCAAAATCTTACAGGCTCTTGATTCTCTCTAATGCGGCTACGGTATTCTCATAGCTTCCGAATGCCGTCAGCCTAAAATAGCCCTCTCCGCTTGGTCCAAAGCCGGAACCCGGCGTTCCTACCACATTGGCATTCTCAAGAAGGTAATCAAAAAACTCCCAGGAGGTCATCTTATCCGGTGTCTTTAACCAGATATAAGGTGCATTGACACCGCCGAATACCGTGTAACCGGCATCCTGTAATCCCTGCTTAATGGTAGCTGCATTCTTCATATAATAAGCTACCTGCTCTTTTAACTGTGCTTTTCCTGCTTCGGAATATACTGCTTCCCCGGCACGCTGTACAATATAAGGTGCACCGTTGAATTTCGTTCCGTGACGTCTTGCCCACATATCTCTTAAGGATATTCCATTACATTTTAATGCCTTCGGCACTACGGTATAGCCAAGACGGACTCCGGTAAATCCTGCATTTTTAGAAAAGCTCTTTAATTCAATGGCACAGGTCTGCGCGCCCTTGCACTCATAAATAGAATGTGCCACATCTGTTTCTGAAATATAGGCTTCGTATGCACCGTCATAAATAATCACGGCACCTACTTTATTTGCATAGTCTACCCATTCCTGTAACTGGGATTTCGTAATGGTGGTTCCTGTCGGGTTGTTCGGCAGGCACAAATAAATCATATCCGGTGCTTCCTTCGGAAATTCCGGCACAAATTGATTCTCTGCGGTACACGGCATATAAATGACATTACTCCACATCCCGGTCTTCGGATCATAGGTACCTGTTCTTCCTGCCATAACGTTTGAATCTACATAAACAGGATATACCGGGTCACATACGGCAATCCGGTTGCTTTCTGCAAAAATCTCCTGAATATTACCGGAATCGCTCTTTGCACCATCGGATACGAAGATTTCATCCACTTCGATTTCACAGCCTCTTGCCTTGTAATCATTTTCTACAATAGCTTTTCTTAAAAAGTCATATCCAAGATCCGGTGCATAGCCGCGGAAGGTTTCTGCATGTCCCATCTCGTCTACTGCCTTATGCATCGCTTCGATAATTGCCGGAGCGATTGGCTGTGTCACATCACCGATTCCCAGACGGATAATGCTCTTATCCGGATTTGCTTCGGAAAATGCCGCTACCTTCTTTGCAATATTGCTGAATAAATAACTTCCTGGTAATTTCTGGTAATTCTCGTTAATCTGAAACATCTTTTTTCTCCTTTTTTGTAATTTTTATAAATGTTTAAACTATTTCACCATCAAATACAGTTGTGGCAGGGCCAGTCATATACACAAGATTTGCTTCCCTGTCCCAACGGATATTTAAATCGCCGCCTGATAACTTTACGGTCACTTCCTCTTCTGTCAATCCATTGACGATTGCTGCAACTGCGGTCGCACAGGCCCCCGTTCCGCAGGCTAAGGTCTCTCCGGAGCCGCGTTCCCACACACGCATCCGAAGTGTCTTTCTGTCAATAACATTGACAAATTCCGTATTGATACGCTTCGGAAACTTCTCATGATTCTCAAAGGAAGGACCGATGTTCGTCAAATCTAATTCTCTGACATCCTCCTCCATAAAGGTAATACAGTGAGGATTTCCCATAGATACGCAGGTTACCGGATATTCCCTACCATCAACAGCTAATGGCTGGCGAATTACCTCTTTTGTATCGGAAAGAACCGGAATCTTTTCTGCGGTAAGCTCGGGTGCTCCCATATTTACCCGGACAAATGCTACCTTGCCGTTTTCTATGGTCAGGTCTAAATATTTGATTCCGGCTAAGGTCTCAATGCTAATACGCGTCTTATCGGTAAGTCCCTTGTCGTATACATATTTAGCAACACAGCGGATGCCGTTTCCGCACATCTCGCCCCTTGAACCATCTGCATTATACATTGCCATCTCAAAATCTGCAACCTTTGACGGTTTAATCAAGATCAATCCGTCCGAGCCTATGCCAAAATGACGGTCACTGACTTTAATTGCCGTTTCAGAAGGATTTTCTATGGTTTCTTCCAGACAATTCACATATACATAATCATTTCCAATCCCATGCATCTTTGTAAATTTCATGCGGCTTCCTCCAAACTATTTTATACTTTCATCAAACTTAAAATCATCTGTGCTGTTTCCACAAGTCCCGTACCGTTTTCCATACTTCGTTTCTGAAGATAACGGTGCGCTTCCTCTTCCGTCATATTATTCCGCCCCATCAACAGCTCTTTGGCATCCGAAAGCAGCATCTTTTCCTCTTCGGTACGCTCTTTTGGGATTTGTCTGAGCTTTTTCTTGCGTCGGATGACTTCCCCGGACATCATATTCATCGTCTGTATCAGTTCATGCACCTGCAGCGGCATTCTAAGACATAAAATATCCTGTCTTTCCCTGCTGTCACAGATCGCTGCGGATGCCACTAAAAGCATCTCAAACCGGGGCGGCAGATAATCATAGAGTTCTTCATACATCATATCCGCAAACCGGTATCCACATACTATAATTCCGTCGGAAAGATCATGCGCCTGCTGCAGCGCCTGCGCTCCTGTGGTACACACAGCAGTTACCTCATAACCATTCTGCAGCAGAATGCGCTTAATACTCTGCCCGTTTTCTATCTTTGGAAATACAATAATAACATTCATGACCTTTTACCGAATTAAATCTTGTACAGATATTCTTTAATTTCCCATTCCGTTACCTGTGCACGGTAATTTGCCCACTCCGCCTTTTTGGCTTCTACAAACTTCTCACTGATGTGTTCCCCAATCTTTTCTCTGATATAATCATCCTGCTCAAATGCTTTGATTGCCGCACCTAAGTCCTTCGGAAGTGATTCGATTCCTAATTTTTCTTTATCAGACAAACGCATTTCAAATACATTTTCTGTAATTGCCTCCGGGGGCATAATCTGATTGCGGATTCCGTCAAGCCCTGCCGCTAAGCAGACTGCCAATACCAGATAAGGATTCGCTGCAGGATCGGGACAGCGAAGCTCCACTCTTGCACCAGCTCCCCTTGATGCCGGAATACGAATCAGAGGACTTCTGTTCGTCGCAGACCACGCGATATATATCGGCGCCTCATAGCCCGGTACCAGACGCTTGTAGGAATTTACAATAGGATTGGTGATTAATGCCATTCCCTTCATGTGCTTGATAATTCCGCCAATAAAATAGTACGCTTCTTTACTCATTCCTAATTCCCCGTCCGGATCATCAAAAATATTCTTTCCATCCTTAGACAGGGACATATTTATATGCATACCGGAGCCGTTGATTCCATACTTCGGCTTTGGCATAAAACTTGCAAATAAGCCATGCCGTTTTGCAATGGTCTTCACTGCTAACTTAAATGTCATAATATTATCTGCGGTCACTAACGCTTCATCATATTTAAAATCAATCTCATGCTGTGCAGGTGCTACTTCGTGATGAGAAGCTTCAATTTCATATCCCATATCTTCTAAGGTCAGCACCATGTCACGTCTTGCATTCTCGCCTAAATCCACCGGACCTAAATCAAAGTATCCTGCCTTTTCATGGCTGATTGTCGTCGGCTGTCCGTCCTCATCCGTATGGAATAAGAAAAATTCACATTCCGGTCCCACATCAAAACGATAGCCTAACGATTCTGCTTCCGCAATCATTTTCTTTAAAATATATCTGGAATCGCCTAAAAACGGAGTATGGTCTATTCTGCAAATATCACAGATAATTCGTGCCACCTTTCCCTGCTGCGGTCTCCACGGGAAAATCACAAAGGTATCCAAATCCGGATGCAGATACATATCGGACTCCTCAATTCTTACAAATCCTTCAATGGAAGAACCGTCAAACATACACTCATTATTCAATGCCTTTTCTAACTGGCTGGATGTAACCGCCACATTCTTTAAAGTTCCAAACATATCCGTAAACTGAAGGCGGATAAACTCTACATCCTCTTCCTCTACCATACGGATAATATCCTGTTTCGTATACCTGCTCATACTGATAAACGCTCCTTTTACTGTTCTATTCTGCTATCTGCCATTCACAAATTCC
Source organism: uncultured Eubacterium sp. (assembly GCA_964462405.1). Lineage (GTDB taxonomy): Bacteria > Bacillota > Clostridia > Lachnospirales > Lachnospiraceae > Roseburia_B. Next base: position 1,862 of record CAYWXJ010000088.1, on the reverse strand, counting down.
AATACCTTCCGGTATTCCATCTTGCCGCCAAACAAATCTAAGGCACTTCCGATCGTAACATTCAAGCGTCCCTGACCTGCTGCTTTTAATTCTGCCAAATCCGCAAAGCTGCCGACGCCTCCGGCATACGTGACCGGAATTTCCCCCCAGCTTCCAAGCATTTTCGCAAGCTCTGTTTCGATTCCTGAGGCTTTTCCTTCCACATCCACTGCGTGAACGAGAAATTCATCCGCATAGTCCTTTAAACGGTCCAGCAGCTCATATGTAATCTTCTCATCCGTAAATTTCTGCCAGCGGTCAGTTACAATATAATATCCGCCGTCTTCCTTCTTCCTGCAGCTTAAATCCAATACCAGATGGTCTTTGCTGACTCTATCCGCCAGCTTCCTTAGATTTTCATAATTGACTTTGCCGTCTGAAAAGACATAAGAAGTTACAATCACATGACTTGCGCCTTTTTTCAGAAATTCCTCTGCATTCTCTGCACGAATCCCTCCGCCGATCTGAAGCCCGCCCGGATAGGCTTCCAATGCCAATAATGCCTGCCTCTTCGTTGCCTCATAATACTCGCTGCCCACAGGATTTAAAAGGATAATATGTCCGCCTTTGATGCCGTCTTTTTTGTAAAAACCTGCATAAAAAGCCGCATCCTGTTCGGATACAAAATTCTCCTTTGCCTGGTTTCCTGCGTCTTTTAAACTGCTGCCTACGATCTGTTTCACTTTTCCATTGTGAATATCTATACATGGACGAAATTCCATAAGTGACTCCTTCATACTTTATAAAACGACGAAGTTCACCCTTGCATAGAACCTCGTCGTTCATTGTTTAGAATAGCACACATGAATCGGAAATTCAACCAAATAGAAGAATTTCCTTCTATTTGCATTGACACAATTCTTTTTTCTTGTTAAAATTGTGAAATTAAATACTCCATTATAATTATAAGCAACCTATAAATCATACAGAATAAAAAGAAAGCGAGGATTTCAAAAATGGGTACAATTATCGGCGAAGGAATTACTTTTGACGACGTATTATTAGTTCCACAATATTCGGAAGTAACACCAAATATGATTAATCTGACAACCCATCTGACAAAAAAAATCAAGTTAAACATTCCTATGATGAGTGCCAGCATGGATACCGTTACCGAACACAGAATGGCAATCGCCATGGCAAGACAGGGTGGTATCGGTATTATCCACAAGAACATGTCCATCGAAGTTCAGGCAGACGAGGTCGATAAAGTAAAACGTTCGGAAAACGGAGTTATCACAGACCCATTTTCATTAAATCCGGAACATACCTTACAGGATGCAGAGGATCTGATGCGCAAGTTCCGTATCTCCGGTGTTCCTATCGTAGAAAAAGGAAGCAAGAAATTAGTCGGTATCATTACCAACCGTGATTTGAAATTTGAGAAGGATTTTTCCAAGAAGATCAGTGAATCCATGACTTCCGAAGGACTCATTACCGCTCCTACCGGAATTTCATTAGAGGAAGCAAAACAGATTCTTGCAAAGGCAAGAAAGGAAAAGCTTCCTTTAGTTGATGAGAACTACAATTTAAAAGGACTTATTACAATCAAGGATATTGAAAAACAGATCAAATACCCGTTGTCTGCAAAGGACAAGCAGGGACGTCTGCTCTGCGGTGCCGGAGTCGGTATTACACACAACATGATGGAGCGTATCGATGCTTTGGTGAAGGCTCAGGTAGACGTTATCGTATTAGACTCCGCTCACGGACATTCTAAGAACATCATGGCAGCTTTAAAACAGATAAAAGCAAAATATCCGGATTTACAGGTCATCGCAGGAAATGTCGCTACTGCCGCTGCTACGAAAGATTTAATTGAA
>CAYWXJ010000087.1:0-9456 GCA_964462405.1 uncultured Eubacterium sp. | reverse complement strand
CTAATGCTTCCAGTCCTCTTCTGTAGTTTTCTACCATTTTATCTGCCTCCTCAACACCATCAACATGGCAAAGCACAATAACCGAAATTGTCGGAATCACTGCACTGTTTTTCTGCTCTTTGCTGCTTAGATCACAGACAGAACTTAACATCTTCCCTGTTTGATATAGTTGGATTTCTTCCTTATCCAGAATCCGGCAAAGACAGCAGACAGTTTCTTCTTTTCCTTCATCATACAAAGCTATGTATCCGGTTCCCACCGTATATTGTCTTCCGGAGGAAAATGGGAGCACAGAGTTTTTATTGATCAATAGATACATCCGTCTTCCTCCTGCTGTTTTATACAATTCTCCAATGCCTTGCTATTCCCCTTTCTATTCAAATACTGCAATCAGTTTTGTATCCTCTTCTGCTCTATAAGGATTTCCTCCGGATGCGAGGACCATTTTCGTTTCCCCGCCTTCTTCCGCTGTGACAGCAGCCTGTTCTGCCGTTCCGCTGCCTCCGGTTACAAATCTCCAGCACCGGAAGGTCTTTCCTTCTTTCTTTGGTGCTTCCGGCATGGGACAGGTGTCATTTTCCTGCAGGTTATATTTTTTATACACTTCATCATCCGCAGTACAGAAAACCACTTCATACGTTTTTATGTCTTCCTCGGATTTCTGATCTAAAACAACGGTCCTGATATCTGATACAGTACCGGTATTTCCATTTGGATGCTTGTATGTTTCTTTGATTTCAACCGATAAGATTCCTGCATTTAAATCTGCATCCAGAATGGATACTGAAATATCTGATTTACTGCCTGTCTGGATCAGAAGTGCTTCTAAAAAATCTGCTATGAATTGATCCGATTCGTCTGATGCATAAGTATGGTTCTTAAATACATTGGAGAGGGATGTGTCGATTGCTTCTGCCAGCGCATTGTCAGCTTCTGTTTCCCTTGTATTTCTGCCCGTTAAGGTCAATATAATGACAATACTTATGATTCCGATAATAACAAGCACCGAACCCCATATTGCTTTCTTCATTTTCTTCTCACTCCTTTTTATTTTTTTAACGGACTATCGGCACTTTTAATTTCATGCTGGATATACGTTTGTTTCCATCCACAGCCTGTACATAAATGGTGTAAACACCCTGCCTTTCAAATACAAATGCATCTGCCGGCTGCAGCCTTACGTCATTTCTTTTATCCTCTTCCGCTGCATACAATAAGCTGTTTCCTGTTTCATCCAGAACATCCATAATGGTTATTTTACATGGCTGCCCATCCGTTCCTTCTGCAAAAAATACATCTTCCAGATCATATGGTGTGCCAACCGATACGGGCTGGCTTGTATATGTAATTTCCGGTGTATCAAGTGCGGTATAGTTTTCCAGTGCCAGTGCATCCTGAAAAGTGGAATAATCCACATCTTCAAAATCTGCTGTGCCGGCAACAGCTCCGGTCAGTCCCTGCCTTCCATTTACATGAACGATTGCCAGGAGAGCCAATATCGCCAGAATGGAGATGATTACAATGATTGTTTTCCCATATTGTTTAAATATTGCTGTCATATGCTTCCCTTCCTAACAGATACTGTCCATTACTGTCTGTATAAATGTCTTAAGCATTCCATTCGATGCCGCTAATGCTGCACAGGCACCGATCACAATTAATGCGCCTGCAATATTGGCGATTGTTTCTCCATGTAACTCAAAAATCTCATTCATTGCCTGTTCCCTCCCCTAAAATGCTGACACCATACCCAGTATAAGGGAAAATCCCTTGATGACTGCCAGTCCTACCATGACCCATATGATTGCCATGCCAAATTCATCCATTAACCAATCCATAGATACCTCCTATCTTGCCATCCCCCGCAGGGTCTTTTCGCTGTTTATATTTAAGAATGCTATTGTATATTTGTATTTCATCGTAACTTTTGCCATATACACACCTGTAGTATCAGATGCCTGACTGCCTGCATCATACGTTTTGGTGTTCCCGGCATTATCATAGGCAACGATGGAAAGTGTATAATCCTGCTCTTGTGCTGTGCGGATGCAGGAATTAATAACATCCGGACTGTAGTTGCTGTTTTCCAGACTTGCTATCACATCCGACTTATAATTTTTTGCATTATTGACATCCACATTTACAGTGATGCACCCTGCCATGATCAGGGTAAAAAAGAATGTCAGGAATATACCCAGCCATACTTTTATAATTTGCGGCATTCGAATCCCTCCCTTCCTTTAATAGAATCTCATGGACATAAATCCGACTGTGATAAGTATCAGGTCTGTTCCAAGTTTAAACATCCCCGCCACCGCAGGCATTGTGATCTGTGCCTGGATTGCTGTCAGCCTCTTTTCATTGATGATATCTTCCATCTGTTTTAACAGGGCGACATTCGTTTCCAGGATCTCTTCAATCTGTTCATTGGAATCACCGCCTCCACCGTTAGAGATGGAATAAAGCATACCCATGGCGGAGCTTACGTCTATGTAATTATATTTGCTTAAGAAATGGCTGTAAGGCTCGTTTGATTCCGGATTTTCTTCAATTTCCTGCAGTAATTTTGTTAATGCCGGAGTCAGCACCGGCGGTGCTTCCTGCAAAGATTTTTGAAGTGCTGCATGTACATTAGGTGTAGTCTGCAGAAGCAGGGAAAGCTCCATCAGCCACTGTGGAAATGCCTTATTGATTTCCTCAGCCAGCCGCTTTTTTGCCAGATCATGGCTTATCCTGTGCTGGTTTAACATAAACAGGATAAGTGGAATCATCATTGCCATAAATAACTTTTTCTGCAAAAAGAAACAGATAAGAAAAACTGCTGACGGGATGGCTGCCCACAGATAACTTTTCCGCCTTTCCTTCTTCTCATCATAATATTCTACTTTTTCATATAAGTTTATCTGCTCTTCCGGCGTCATCTCTGACTCATTTTTCAGCCAGTTGATGGTTGCCAGCTTATCTGTCTTTGTAAAGATGATGATACACAGAATCAGCATGACTGTTGTGCCTGTCCGATACAGTACATTCCCTGTGAAATCCATCTGCTTCATGGTAAAGTTGAATAAAAGAGGCGTAAATGTTGTAACGCCGCATACTAAAGCGATTGCAGCTTCAACAATCCTCTGCTTTGCCTTACACTGCTTTTGGTTTACACAGGTATCTCTTTCCCACTGGCTCCGGTTCATAAGGAGTATTCTGGTGGCATTCATATAATCACCGCCATTTTCCTTAACTTTCAGCAGTAACCGGTGGGCATCCCGCACTCTTGTGCATGGATACGCTTCTTCAATCATGCGGAATGCCTCCTCTGATGCGTGTTCGGCATAATCATAGAGGATATGGCCGGCCGCCTTATCGATGACCTCTTTCATCGGTGAATCATTTGGAATCGCTTTTGCCGCATCCTGCAGTGCTGTCACGATAACAGGGTTTTTCCGAAAGGAATATAAAAGCTGTTTCATATAGATGTTGACATCTGAAAAACGTTTCTGTTCATACATGTTTTGATAACTGTTAATGATTACTTTGGGGACACATGCCATTCCGACGAAAGCAATCACTGCTATATATCCTGCTGAAAGCCGGAACAGGATTCCAAGCCCGCAGGCAATCGCAAGCACTGCCAGAAATACCAAAATTGTATTTTTTACACTGTAGGTATATCCGTACAGGGCAATGGCACAACTTACATTTTTAGGATTCAGGTAGTAGAAAAAAGAAGCCTTGTAATCAGGCTTCCCTCCACCACCCCTTCCCTTCATTATTTTTTTCTTCATTATTTTCCTCGCTTTTCCGGTCGCTGACCTTATTTCATTTACAGACAGCCGCATTGGAACGGCTTATCTATACCTGCATTCAAAAGATGTTTCATTAACTGTTCCGGAATCTGTTCACACAGCATCCCGTCTTCCAGTATCATATAGACTTTATTTCCGGATTCCTTATGCTCAAAGTAACAGACCTGCGAAATGATCTTTCTCTGGGAACCGTCTTCAAAAGGTACTTCTTTCAGCCGTACGCCGACATCAATAAATTCATAGATGTCGTGGATACGCCTGTCATCATCTGCTTCCTGCATCATATTTAACATACGGTCCGGGATTTTTCTTACATCATCGGTATGGATGGTCGTCAGACCTTTTACTCCTGTGGAATATGCTTCCAACAGGGAGCATACTTCCGCAGACCGTGCCTCTGACAGCATAATCCAGTCCGGATTCAGCCGCATACAGGTCTTAATCGCTTTGGTATAATCAAAAAATTTGCTGATCTTCAATTCTATGGCATTATTTTCCGGATTGATTTTCTTGTAATGCCATTCCAGCGTATCTTCGATTGTAACAACCTTCTGTTCTTTGGGTATATACTGGGAAAGGAATTTTGCACATTCCGTCTTTCCACTGCGCGGCTCTCCGCAGAACACAATATTGCTTTTCGCACGGATAAGGTTGATCAACAGGGCTAAGACCTCTTTCGAGCAGTACATGTTGTCTCCGATTGCCTGCTCTGCCGTAAACCTGAGTTTTGGCAGCGACTTCCGGATACAGAATGACCGTCCTGTCACCGCCGCTGTTTCATGCACCACGGTAATCCGCAGATAACCTGATTCCGCTTCCAGTACCGGATGTTCCGTATTAAACGGGCGTTCTACCTGCATGGCTACCTGATTAGAGAGCGTTGCCAGAAAACTTTCCGTGATTCCGGAAGCATCTTCTTTCCACCTGCGGTTATCTTCACTGATCAGCCAGAGATTTTTTCCGTCATAATCAATGTCCGTTATGGAATCATCCTTTACATACGGCCAGATCGGTCCATACATCTTTTTGCCGGAGTCTTCATTCTGTACATCTAACTCCATTTTTCACCTCCATATTTTTTATTCTCCTGTTATTTTTCATTGAGTCAGATTATAGTGTTGGTGTTGGAAGTCCTGCCGCTGAATTAGCGTTTGTATAGAAGCCGCTGATCAGGTCTGCGAAAGCCTTATATACGATACTGTTTGAGTCGCTCCCGATTACCAATACGATAATACCGATCATCGCAACGATTGCCAGCACTGTAATGATTGTGCTTCCATACTGTTTAAATATTTCGTCCATGTTTTTCCTCCTTCTGCCGTCTCTTTGGGCGGAGCTTTTTATTTTTTATTGGTTACGCATTCTATTATCACAGCATAAAAATCAAAATATAATGGCCTACAGACCACTTTTTATTTTTTTTGAAAAAAATTTTTCTGTTCATTTTTTTGTTGTTTTTCTGGTTCTTTCTCCAAATATTCCGGTTCCGGCAAGTCGTAGGTGTGGGCGAAATCTCTCTGTATTTCATCAAGTTTCTTCTGTTCTCTCTTATATGTAGAAGCTTCTTTCTGTAACCCTTTTTTCTGTTCTTCCATCTGCCGAATGAATTTTCCTGTTTCACTGACAGAATGTCCATATTCTTCCTTAAGTTTCTGACATAACTCTTTTGCTTCCATAACTTTTCCCTCTGTAATACAAGACTGTATTTCCTGATATAAACTGAATTCTTTCTGAAACACAGCTTCCTGATGGCGTAGTTCCTTTAATTTTTCATAGCAGACTTTTTTCTTTTGATTTATGTTCTCCCTGGCCTGGGCAAATTTACTATAAGAATCTACTCCATACTTGATGAGAAGGTCCCTTTTCCGGATGGAGTCCTCTGCCAGCCTGCGGTATTTGCAGGCAACCTTCCAGTTGATCCGGTACCCTGTTCCGCCTGTGTTTCTAAATCTTTGGAACTGCCGGAGCTGAAAACGCTCCACTGGGGACAGATCTTTCCATTTCCGGAATATCCGTTTTCTGAACCGGATATTATAACGGATTCCCACTGCCACCGGTACGGCTGCCACAGCAATCTTCGGATATGCCTTTCCTTTTGATGCGATCCGTTCCCGGATTCCCTCCAATGTATATGCATACCCCAATGTCTTCTCTGTGCATCTGCGATACCGATCCTGTCCGCTGGCTGCTTTACGGACCTTAAGGCAGGTTTTCCCTGCCTGTTTCCCATAATCCATGTAATACCCCATCGACCGCATGGCAGTTTCAAATTCTTCATAACTGCCAGCTTGCCTGACTGCCTCGTCAATGTCTGACTTATTAATTATTATCCAGTTTGCTTTATCGTTTATTCTTTCTGCTTTTTCTTTTTCATCCATACTCTTGTCTTTGGAATATCCGGCCTGCAGTGCATACTTGTCAATAACGGGTTGAAAACGTTGTTTCCATTCCCCAGGTTCATAACGAAATTTTTTCCCGTCCACAAAAGACACACTGTTGATGGTAATGTGTCCATGCAGATAATCTGTATTCGTATGCATACAGATCATGGTTTCATAACGGTCCCCAAATAATTCCTGTGCAATATTCTGAAGAATTTCCCAACACTTTGCCTTATCATTCTCTCCCTTTGGGAATGACACAATCAGATCATATCCCTGCCGCCCATCTATATTTCCCCATGCATGCTTGGTATCCATCATCTGGTCGTACACATTCAATGCTGGACTTTTGTCTCCTGCCAGAGAACAATTCAATGCGCTTACCCACAGATCGTCATCTGTTTTTTTATAATTACCTCCATAAGAAAGTGCTTTTGCCAAATTTTCTCCTGTCCAGTGTCCACCTGACTTTATATAACGCAGTTTGCCATGTGCCATCTTATTTCACCTCTTTCTGTGCAATGCTGCCATAAATAAGTACTCGATACGATTTCACGATCTCCCGCACCTCTTTCATGTCCTTTATTAAATTCCACTTGTCCTGTTCCGAATAAAACCCACTATTGTGATCATGCGTAATCTGATTGATGTTCACTCCAATCCGATTAATTTCACCGTTTAACTTATGTAGTTCCGTTTCTATATTTTTGTCGGGAATCTTTCTATCTGTCTCCGGGACAAATATCTGCTGGCGGATATACTTGGATAGATCCATCGTCCCAGCCTTTTTTAAAAGTTTTTCTTTTTCCATTTCCGTCAGTCGGATTTCAATTCTTTTCGTTCTATTCTCACGCATCATTTCTCCTATCTCAGAACTTTTCGGCAGTCTGACGAAAAGTCCGGTTCCTTTTCTTTTAATTGCAGCCCGGCTTTGATGCATTCCTTTAGGCTGCTAAAACACTTCATTTTTGAATTGAGTAGAGGCAAGTAACGCATTTGTACGGACAAATACACTTGTTAGGGAGGCCCTAATACCCCTGATATAGCCAAAATATATATGGATACATCCTTTGAAGTAACATTTATATATGTTTTCATCTACTCTGTCTTATCCAAAATATATATTTTTCTCACCTTTTTTATAGCTAAAAAATATATATTTTGAGTTGGTATATATTTCAGCTATGGTTTAAGTAAAAAAATGTAATTCAAATATATACCTTTATACCTTTTGTCATAGCTGAAATATATACTGTAAAAAACCTGATATATATTTCAGCTATGATTTTGATATAAAAAAATTACTTCAATATATATTTATACATCCCATGCCATAGCTAAAATATATATTATCCATATACCTTTCCACGGCTTTTGCCTGAAATTTCATGCTCTTTTTGATATACAAGTGACTCATTAAAATCTTTTCCATATGTTGGGGTTTCGTAATCGACCATATACTTTGTCCTGCTTTTGAGCTGCACCAGAGTTTCCATCATATACTGCATTACCTCTACATCCGATTCCTTCAGTTCTTTGTTCTGATTTACCTCTTCATCCGAATGCATTTTAAAAACGATCACATCCTCCCCCGCCTGATAAGCATCCGGGATCTCGGCTTCATCAATTCTTTCTACCTGGGTTTGGTATCCCAGGTATTTACAGGTAAGAAAACACATGGATTTCAGTCCTGCATAATCGTGGTCCAGACAGAACGTAATGTCTGTAACTTCTTCATGCTCCTTCAGATATTGGATCAGTGCTCCGTCCGATACGGTTGCCAGTGCCAGCTTGTTTGTCTCGTTATAATCTCCGGACAGTTCACAATAACTCATAAGATCAATCGCAGCCTCAAAAACATACAGTTTTTGGCTGTCTGCTACGTTCACCTGAAAGCCGCAGGAAAGATCACTGCCTGTAACATTCCCCCTGTAACGGATTCCATAGTTGTCCATGGTTCCTCTTTTGGAAGCAAGCTTAATTTCACCATCTTTATTGATTCCCAAAAAAATAATATTATGGCGTGTCCCTGTTATACGCTTCCTGTCTGCATCCAGCAGATACTCCCCATCTTTCCCCTTTCGGAAATACGTTTCACTTGACTCATAGATGTAATTGTTCCTGACAAAGAAATCTACTGTTTCCTTTGCCATTTTTCTGGTCTTGATCAGATACGCATAAAGAACTTTATAATCATCTGCTTTGACCGGAAGAAGCATCTGCTGCGGCTGCTCCTTCTGTTCCTTTTCCCTGCTTAGTGTCTGTGCTTTTCTTTCTCTTGCCTGCAGGATTCTTTGGTTTTTCTCCTGGTCATCCATTGACCGGCTATACCCCTCCAGTTCACACAGATACTGAACGATTGCTACCAGATTCTTTTCCCCCTTAAAATTCTTAACAAAATCAATCGCTGTCCCTCCTTCCTTTTTACCATTCACAGCTGTGACACTGTTCCGGCTGTAAGACCTGTCATTCTTGATAATGACCGAATCATGTTCTTCCAATGTTGTCCACACATTCGTCATCCGTTTAGGTGTGTACCCCATATCTTTGGCAACATGGCTGATGCTGGCATTTCTAGCAATTTCCAGCTCATTTGAATTAAAATTTGCCCACTTTTCATCCATACATTTTTCCTCCTTCAACATGGTTTCCATCTCCATGCTAACAAAGGGAAATGTGAAATATAATTGCCTGCAGACCAGTATTTTCCCTGATTTCCCCTGCAAAATCAGGACTTCACGACAACTTGTCGTGAAGTCCTTCATGCCCGGTCAAATCTATTTTTTATATATCATAATTTTCTAAAAAACCTGCAGCAAAATCATCATCCAAATCATTTACTGCATATGACTCTTTTGATTCCTCTAACACCTCTGGCTGCTCCTTTGTCTGTTGCTCTGATACTTGTGAATGCTTTTTTGCTTCAACATCAGCACGCTTTGCAGGTTTTATATCTTCCACTTCCTGAATAAGTTGTCCTACCAATTCTTTCAGTTGCTGCTGATCTTGTTCCAGCTCCTTGATACGCTGACTGTCAGCTAATGTTATTCCTGTGCTTTGTAATATTTTTTTCAGGATAAACAGCTTTACGGATGGATATTCCAGTCTGTCACGTTCCCGGATGGCTTGTATCAGTTTGTTTTCTACAGGATTTTCAAATGAAAGTTTCAAAACATACTGATAAACTTTTCCTTTTTCATCCATATAAATTCCCCCCTATACCTATACTTTTACTCTTCCGCTGCGTTTCTGGCGGAGCATCTCTGTAATTTCAT
>CAYWXJ010000086.1:0-9520 GCA_964462405.1 uncultured Eubacterium sp. | reverse complement strand
CATATTCTTACGGGCTTTGCAGCAAGTGCAAAGTCCTACGCTGAACTGTTACATTATTTTACCATTAATTCACGAATAACCATTGCGAAATTTTCAGATTCGTTTTATAATTTAGTAAATTGAAGTGTCGATATAAAATTGACTGAGGGGAGCGTTCCACATGGAAATTGTTAAAACAACACGTTTAGAAGAGGGTATGGTAACCGCCTTGCCGGTAAAGACCAAACATGGACAGTTAATCGTCAATGAAGGAGTGACATTGACAGAACAGTTGATTGCACGTATCAGCTTTTATGGAATTGACTGTATCCGAATTGAAGGAGATTCCGAACCGGAGTCAGTGACTATTCCGCAGGAAGAACCTGAAAAGCCGGTTACAAAAGGAAATGTTCAGGAGCCAACATATTCCCAGCGGGTAAAGAGTTCCTCTCTGTTCCGGACTTTCCAGTTTGATTACACCTGTTCTACCGGTGATTTAAAAAATGCTTTAGTCTCCATTATTTCCGGAAATGGTCTGAATGAGATAAATGATTTATTTCAGAAAGCAATGTCTTTATTAGACGAAGCACGTAATTCTATTGAGATGTTTGACATGCTGCACAACATGCGTTCTGTAGATGACAGCATCTATGCCCATTCCTTAAATGTCGCATTAATTTCAGGTATGCTTGGAAAATGGCTGAAAATGCCGAAAGAGGATTACGATGTATTAATCCTTGCTGCCTTATTACATGATATTGGAAAGGTACAGATTCCGGAAGAGATTTTAAATAAACCCAGCAAATACACCGACGAGGAATTCGCACTTGTACGAACCCATCCTTCCTTAGGTTATGATCTTTTAGCACCGTATACGCAGTTCGATCCCCGTATTAAAAATGCAGCTTTAATGCACCATGAACGCTGCGACGGAAGCGGTTATCCTCAAGGCTTGCAGGGAAATGAAATTGATGATTTTGCACAGATTATTGCGATTGCAGATGTATATGATGCAATGACTGCTGCCAGATCCTACCGTGCCCCTCTTTGTCCGTTCCAGGTAATTGCGACCTTTGAAAAGGAAGGTCTTCAGAAATATAAACCGAAGTTCATCCTGACCTTCTTAGAGCGTATTGCAACTACATATCAGAGTAATCGTGTACTGCTCTCCGATGGCAGAGGCGCGAATATTATTATGCTGAATAAGCAGTCCCTTTCAAGACCGATCGTTCAGGTCAGCGACGGAAGCTGTATCGATTTATCCCGTACTCCGGATTTAAGTATACAATCACTATTGTAATTATACTGTTTTTCATAAAGAAAGCAGCAGGTCATGTCGGTTCAGACAATCCCTGCTACCGTTTTTATTCCTCTATCTTAACTCTCGTATATCTGATTAAAATAATCATTCAGCTTAGCCAGTGCATATACCAGTACGGTCGTTTCGTTCTCACTTAAGCCATCCTTCATATGCCCGATCATTGCCCTGTGAAATCTCTCATGGCGGTCAAAGGCTCTGCGTCCTTTTTCTGTCAGGGACACGAAAACGACCCGCTTATCCTTCTTCCCCCGCTCTCTGTTTACATAGCCTTTATCAGAAAGTCCGTCTATCAGCTTTGTTAAGGTTCCGGTCGTAATTGACATCAGCTTTGCTATCGTAGACATACTTTTCGGTTCTTCTGTGCCTATGGCTTCTATAATATGCATATCATTAACACTTATATCCTTAAATTCAGGTGTTATCAGAAATCGTTCTTCAATTTCCACTATATTTTTGAAAAGCTTCACCAACAATTCATTGATTGCCTCGTCAGTGCCGGGTCTTTTCTCTATACTCATTCTATCCTCCAAGTATATGCATATCTTTGATACTGTTCACGGGGTGAACAGCAATAATTTACCATGTCAACACAGATGCACCCCAGGTCAGTCCTGCGCCAAATCCGGCAAGAACTACTTTGTCACCTTTTTTTATCCTGCCGCTGCGATTCACTTTATCAAGCAGAATCGGAACACTTCCTGCGGAAATATTCCCGCATTCCTCTAAATTAGTCGGAAATTTTTCCATCGGAACCTTTAAACGCTTAGACACAGACTCAATAATGCGGATATTTGCCTGATGAACTATAAACAAATCAATATCTGCTATCGTCAATCCCGCTTTATCCACAGCTTCTTCGATTGCCTTTGGAACTGTCCGGACAGCGAATTTGTATACTTCCTGTCCATTCATGGACACGTAGGAAGGATCGGCGCTGTTTTTCACATAGGGATTATGATTCCTGCGGTTCTCACAGAGAAGAGCTTCTCCCTTTGCCCCATCAGACCCCTGTATGCTTCCAAGCACACCATATTCTTCATCTGCTGCCACAACAGCAGCTCCTGCTCCGTCACCGAACAATACGCAGGTAGAACGGTCATTCCAATCCATCAGCTTTGATAAAACTTCCCCGCCGACTAACAAAATCTTCTGATACTGTCCGCACCGGATATAGACATCTGCAGTCTGTAAAGCAAACATAAAACCGGAGCAGGCAGCGTTAATATCAAATGCCACTGCATTGACTGCCCCTAACTCTCTTTGTAATTCACAGGAAAGTGACGGACATATCTTGTCTGCGGAAAGTGTTGCTGCTAATATCATGTCTAATTCTTCTGCTTTTATTCCTGCTTCTTCTAATGCCCCTGCTGCAGCCTGTACTGCAAGAGAGGTAAGACCTTCTTCGACTGCTAAATGTCTTGACCGGATTCCCGTCCGGCTACTGATCCACTCATCCGAAGTATCCATGATTTTGCTTAAATCATCATTCGTCACTACCTTTTTCGGCAGTGCACTTCCTGTACCACATATTCTGGTTTTCATTCTTTTACTCCTATTTAAAAGCTGCGGAATCGCTTGTAACGGTCTTCTGCTAACTCTTCTCTGCTCATCTTACTGTATTTTTCCAAAAATTCACGCATACTGCATTTCATGAACATAGAAATATCATGCAGTGCATCTTCATCTGCCCCGCCAAATTCCGGTATGATTTTCTCTATCACGTTTAACTGATACAAATCCTGCGCTGTGATCTTCATGACCTCAGCAGCTTCTTTTGCACGCTTTCCGTCTTTCCAGAGGATAGACGCAAAGCCTTCCGGTGAAAGAATGGAGTAGGTTGCATTTTCCATCATCCAGACTTCATTTCCAACTGCAAGTGCTAACGCACCACCGCTGCCGCCTTCACCAATCATAAGACAGAGCACCGGAACCTTCAAATCTGACATCTCATAGAGATTTCTTGCAATGGCTTCTCCCTGTCCGCCTTCTTCTGCTTCCATACCGCAGAAAGCACCGGAAGTATTGACAAAAGTAATTACAGGACGATTGAATTTCTCTGCCTGCTTCATCAGACGTAATGCCTTCCGGTAACCTTCCGGTGAAGGCATTCCGTAATTGTGTCGCATGCAGTCTTTCATGTCTTTTCCCTTATGGACACCGATAACAGTTACCGGCTGTCCGTCTAAGTAAGCGATTCCGCCTACCACTGCAGGGTCATCTCTGAAATAACGGTCTCCATGGAACTCCATAAAGCCTTCAAAAATCTCATCCATATAATCTACCGATGCAGGACGGTCTACTCTTCTGGCTGCCTTTACCTTTTCCCATGCAGTCATGCTCTTACTCTTGACGCTGCGTTCCTTCATCAGCTCGCTTGGCGCAAATTTAAACTCCGTTGCCGGTGTAAAATTGGCATAACCTTCATTTACATGGTGCATCTTTAAGATTTTATATAAGGTCTTCTTTAAATCTTTTCTTTCTACGATGGCATCTACAAAGCCATGCTCTAACTGAAATTCGGCTCTCTGGAAGCCTTCCGGGAGCTTCTGTCCGATGGTCTGTTCAATGACACGGGGACCAGCAAAACCGATCAATGCGCCCGGCTCTGCTAAAATAATATCTCCTAACATTGCAAAACTTGCGGTCACGCCGCCGGTCGTCGGGTCTGTTAAAACAGGAATATATAACAGTCCTGCCTTTGAATGCTTCTTTAAAGCTGCGGAGGTCTTTGCCATCTGCATTAAGGATACGATTCCCTCCTGCATTCTTGCTCCGCCGGAGCAGCAGAACAAAATAACCGGAAGCTTTTTCTCCGTTGCCTGCTCTACGGCTGCCGCAATCTTTTCGCCCACCACATGCCCCATGCTGCTCATCATAAATCTGGCATCACAGATACCAAGCATTACAGGCTCACCATAGATTTTGGCCTCTCCTACGGCAACAGCCTCATGAAGCTTTGTCTTCTCCTGGGCTGCCCGGATCTTCTCTTCATATCCCGGAAAATCCAGCGGATTTAAAAACTCCATATCCTCAAACCACGGGGTAAAGCTCTTCGCATCCGCCACCATTTTTATACGGTTTGAAGTACGGACACGGAAATAGCTTCCGCACTCATAGCAGACATATTTGTTCGCTACGACTTCCGATTTTACCAATTCTTTTTTACAGGAAGGACAAATCACCGTAGCTTCTGCGGCTTCTGCTTTTTTCTCTTTCTTATCCTTTTCCTGTTTCTCTTCTTTTAATTCCTGTTCTTTTTCTTTTATTGTAATGAATTTCTTTCTTTTTAATAACGGTGCCATAATTATTCCCCATTTCCAATTGCAAATGTAAGCTCTGCAGATGCTGCAATTTTTCCATCGACCTTTGCAGTTCCTCTTCCGATTCCAATAGGGCCTTTTTCTTTGATAATTTCAAGCTCTAATGTCAGCACATCACCGGGCAGTACCTTTTTCTTGAACTTTGCACTGCTGATTCCTGCAAAATATGCTGTCTTTCCTTTATTCTCAGGTTTTCCTAAAATTGCCACCGCACCTACCTGCGCCATAGCCTCGATAATCAATACCCCCGGCATGACCGGTTCATTCGGAAAATGTCCGGCAAAATACGGCTCATTGTAGCTGACACATTTCGTGCCGACTGCTCTTACGCCCGGCTCTAATTCCTCTATTGTGTCAATCAGCAAAAACGGCTGTCTGTGCGGAATGATTTCCATAATCTGTTTTGTATTCATTAATGACATAATTTATCCCTCATACTTTGCTACCAAAATACTTGCATTGTGTCCGCCGAAGCCTAAGGAGTTGCTGAGTGCATATTTGACCTCTCCTGTTACCGGCTCTTTACAATAATCTAAGTCAATCTCTTCATCCGGTGTAGTATAACCTACGGTCCGATGAATATAGCCTTCCTCTAACTCCTTGACACAGGTAACAAATTCAATGGCTCCTGCAGCTCCAAGCAGATGTCCTACCATGGACTTTGTAGAGTTAATCTTCATATCCTTTGCATGATCGCCAAATGCTAATTTAATGGCTCTTGTTTCAAATAGATCGTTATGATGTGTTCCGGTTCCGTGAGCATTGATATAAGTAATATCCTCCGGTTTTAAACCTGCATCCTCTACGGCGTTTGTCATTGCCCTTGCTGCGCCTTCTCCGTCCTCTGCCGGAGATGTGATGTGGTACGCATCGGAAGAACAGCCATATCCTACTACCTCTGCATAAATCTTCGCACCTCTTGCTTTTGCATGTTCTAATTCCTCTAATACAACAACTGCGGAACCCTCTCCCATCACGAATCCGCTTCTGTTCTTATCAAACGGAAGAGAACATTTTTCCGGGTCGTCAACGGTAGATAATGCTGTTAAAGCTGTAAATCCGGAAATTCCGATTGGGGTCACACTGCCTTCCGTACCGCCGGCTACCATCACATCTGCCTCTCCATACTGGATCGCACGGAATGCCTCACCGATGGTATTGGTTCCTGTTGCACAGGCAGTTACCACGTTAATGCTCTTTCCTTTCAGACCAAACTGAATGGAAACATTTCCTGCTGCCATATTGCAGATCATCATAGGTACCAGTAACGGATTGACACGTCCCGGTCCCTTTTCCAATAATTTTTTATGTTCACGCTCCATTGCCTGTAAGCTTCCGATACCGGAACCGATTGCCGTTCCTACGCGGTATGGATCTTCTTTTTCCATATCAATGCCGGAATCCTCTAAGGCTTCTTTGGTTGCAGCTACTGCATACTGGGAAAACAATTCCATACGCTTTGCTGCTTTAAAATCCATAAAATTCTTACCCTCAAAGCCCTTTACTTCTGCTGCAATGTGGCACTTATATTCTGAAGTATCAAATTTTGTAATTGGGGCAAAACCAATCTTTCCTTCCTTTACGGACTGCCAGAACTCCTCTACGCTAAGTCCGATGGGAGTAATTGCACCCATTCCTGTTACAACAACTCTCTTGCTCATAATATCCTCGCTTTCTCTTAGATGGTCATACCACCATCTACTGCAAATACCTGTCCTGTGATGTAATCTGATTTGTCAGATGCCAGGAAAACTGCCATATTCGCAATATCCTTTGTTTCACCGATACGCTTCAACGGTATTGTTTCGGTCATTTTCGCTTTCGCTTCGTCTGTCATTGCCTCGGTCATATCTGTTGCAATAAAGCCCGGTGCAATGGCATTGACATTGATTCCACGGGAAGCTAATTCTCTTGCCACGCTCTTTGTCAGGCCGATAACGCCTGCTTTGCTTGCAGAGTAGTTTGCCTGACCGGCATTTCCTAAAATACCGGATACGGAAGAGATGTTGATAATCTTTCCGCTCTTTTGTTTTAAGAAATAGCGGGACATATGGCGAATGGTGTTAAATGCTCCCTTTAAATTCGTATCGATAACCGCATCGAAGTCTTCCTCTGACATTTTCATCAGAAGTCCATCTCTTGTAATTCCTGCATTATTTACAAGAATATCAATTCGTCCGTATTTCTTGATTATATCCTGAATCATTTCTCCACATGCTGTAAAATCGGATACGCTGCACTGATAAATCTCTGCGCGTCCTCCGTCAGCCGTAATCTCATCTGCTACTGCCTGTGCTTTTTCCTCTGAACCATTATAGTTAATAATGACTGCTGCGCCTTCTTTTGCAAGGGACTTAGCGATCTGTGCGCCGATTCCTCTGCTGGCTCCGGTCACTAATGCGATCTTATCTGTTAACATACTTTTCAAAGTCCTCCATCTTGTCGATGTTGTATACTGTAACATCCCGGTTGATCTTCCGCATGAATCCGGAAAGGGTCTTTCCCGGTCCGATTTCTACAAATGTGTCTGCCCCGTCTGCAATCAAACGCTCGATTGTCTGCTGCCAGCGGACACTTGCTGCCACCTGTTTTTCAAGAAGCGGCTTTACATCTGCTGCATTTGTTACATAATCCGCCGTCACGTTTGCCACATATGGGATAAATTCCTCTGCAATGGCAACATCCTTTAACGCTTCGCCAAGCTGTTCTCCTGCATGAACCAACATCTGTGAATGGAAAGGACCGCTTACCTTAAGCGGTACCACACGTTTAGCACCTGCTTCCTTTAAGGCTTCTCCTGCAGCATCTACGGCTGCTTTTTCTCCTGTAATTACAATCTGTCCCGGACAGTTGTAATTTGCGATGGATACAATTCCTTCTGTTTCTTCACAAACCTTCTCAATGGCAGCGGCATCTAAGCCCAGTACAGCACTCATAGCACCACCGGTCGGCACTGCATTCTGCATATAGATACCTCTTTTGCGGATAACTGCAAAAGCATCCTTCATGCTCATAACACCGGAAGCAATCAACGCTCCGTACTCACCAAGGCTTAATCCGGCAGTTACATCCGGCGTATAGCCTTTTTCCTTTAGTGCCGCATAGATTGCCGCTTCCGTTGCAAGCATTGCAATCTGTGTATATTCTGTAATATTTATCTGCTCGTTCTCTTCAAAACAGAGCTTTGGAACGTCTAACCCGGAAGCTTCACTTGCTAAATCAAATACTTCCTTACATGCCGGAATAGTGTCGTAAAATTCTTTGCCCATTCCAATGTACTGTGATCCCTGTCCCGGGAACATAAATACCAGCTTACCCATTTTTTCTACCTTTCTTTATGCAGCCCCTTTTCTTTAGGGCTGCCGCTTAGCTTCGTCACTTAATTTCTGCCGGACAGAAGTGCTTCTGCCTCTTTCATAATTTCTTCAATCATTTCCTTACAGGTCTTCTCTTTTTTCACAAGTCCTGCAATCTGTCCTGCCATAAGGCTTCCGTTTACCACATCACCTTCTATGACAGCCTTGCGCAGAGAACCTAAGGTCAGAAGCTCTAACTCTTCTAAACCAACACCCTCTGCTTCCATTTTGAGATATTCTCTTGTCATCTGGTTGCGGAGTACACGGATCGGATGTCCGGTACTTCTTCCGGTTACCTCGGAGTCTATATCTTTCGCCTTGATGACACGCTCTTTGTAATTCTCATGTACGATGGATTCCTTTGCCACAACAAAGCGTGTACCCATCTGTACCGCTTTTGCTCCTAACATCATTGCTGCCGCAAAGCCTCTTCCATCACCGATTCCTCCGGCTGCAATCACCGGAATCTTTACGGCATCCACTACCTGAGGCACTAAAGTCATAGTAGTTGCCGAACCGATATGTCCGCCGGATTCCGTTCCTTCCGCAACGACTGCATCGGCTCCTGCTTTTTCCATCATCTTTGCCATGGCTACGCTTGCTACGACAGGAATTACTTTAATTCCTGCATTTTTCCACATCTCCATGAACTTTGCCGGATTGCCTGCGCCTGTGGTCACTACCCTTACGCCTTCCTCTACAGTGACCTGCGCTACCTCCGGTGCGTTCGGATTCATCAGCATGACATTGACGCCAAATGGCTTATCTGTCAATTCTTTTACTTTACGAATCTGCTCTCTGACTACCTCAGGCGGAGCACTTGCGGCCCCGATGATTCCCAGTCCGCCGGCTTCTGATACGGCTGCCGCCAAATGATATTCAGCGACCCATGCCATACCGCCCTGGATAATCGGATATTCGATTCCAAGTAATTCTGTAATCTCGGTCTTCATGTTTATACTTCCACACCTTTTGCTTTTAAGTATTCCATAACATCATTTACAGTTGCAATTTTCTCTAAATCCTCAGAAGGAATTTCTACTCCGTACTCTTCCTCTAAGCTCATAACTAATTCAAATAAGTCTAAGGAATCAGCTCCTAAATCATCTTTGAAATTGCTTTCTGCGGTAATTTCGTCCTCGCCTACATTTAACTGCTCTGCAATGATTGTTTTTAATTTCTCTAACATGTTTTGTTTCTCCTTTTCTCTCAATACATAGTTTTCTTTTATTTGTTTGACGCTCAAATATTTTGATTATCAAACTATTTGATGGGCAAAGTATATTACAGAAAGATATATTTGTCAACAGTTTTCCGTGAAAAACATGAAGTAAAGGTAACAGTTCAGCGTAGGACTTTGCACTTGCTGCAAAGCCCGTAAGAATATGTAGATTTTTCCGAGCGTGAATCCGCCCCTTGCCGTAGGCAACTTTAAATGGACGGATTCAGTAACAGTGAAGCCGAAAGGCTGAACTGTTACGAAGTAAAAGTAACAGTTCAGCGCAGGACTTTGCACTTGCTGCAAAGCCCGTAAGAATATGTAG
>CAYWXJ010000085.1:0-9581 GCA_964462405.1 uncultured Eubacterium sp. | reverse complement strand
TCTATCTGTTTGTGGGAACTGTCTATGACAATATTCGTTATGGCAGACCGGATGCCACAAGAGAAGAAGTGATTCAGGCAGCAAAAAATGCGAATGCACATGAGTTTATCATATCTTTGCCAAACGGTTATGAAACAGATATTGGACAGCGGGGCATCAAGCTTTCCGGCGGACAGAAGCAGCGGCTTTCCATTGCCAGAGTGTTCTTGAAAAATCCGCCGATTCTTATTTTTGATGAGGCAACCTCTGCATTAGATAATGAAAGTGAAAAAGTAGTGCAGGAATCCTTAGAGAAGTTAGCAAAGAACCGGACGACCTTTGTCATTGCACACAGGCTGACTACCATACAGAATGCGAAGCGGATTCTGGTGCTGACAGAAAATGGAATTGAAGAGGAAGGCACCCATGAGCAGTTATTGGCGCAGGGTGGTATTTATGAGAAATTATATCACATGCATCAGTAAATGTGATATATTGAGTCTGTGTTTTTTCTATTGGTATTGACGATTTCTATAAGGTATACCTGCTTTTATAAAGCAGATGTGTTAGGAATGGATAAAATCAAATAGTTATCACAGCAGCCTTTCTTATAGTGAAGTACTGTTGGAAATCTTTAAATGAAAGAAAGCTGGTCGTTTCATATACCTTGTGGCACTTGACAAATCCCCGCTTTAAGACTATGATTTCTAGCAGAAAAAGAAAAGTATTACAAATAAAAGAAAGAAGGCAAATACCATGATTAAAATTGACATAATTTCCGGTTTCTTAGGAGCAGGAAAGACAACCTTTATCAAGAAAATGTTAGATGAAGTATATAAAGATGAGAAAATCGCACTGATTGAGAACGAGTTCGGAGAAGTCGGAATTGACGGTGGATTTTTAAAGGATTCCGGTGTCAACATTACAGAGATGAACTCCGGCTGTATCTGCTGTTCCTTAGTCGGGGATTTTGGAAAGAATTTAAATGAAGTCATCACGACCTATCACCCGGACAGAATCATCATTGAGCCATCCGGCGTAGGAAAATTGTCGGATGTTATGAAGTCCGTTATTGATATTGAAAAAGAGCAGGACGTAAAATTAAATGCCCTGGTAACTGTCGTAAATGCGAAGAAAGCCTCTAAACAGATGAAAGCCTTCGGCGAGTTCTTTAATAACCAGATTGAATTTGCTACAACGATTGTATTGAGCAGAACCCAGAATACCACGCCGGAGCAGTTAGAGCTTTGCGTAAAACAGATGCAGGAATTAAATAAAAAAGCTGCGATTATCACAACACCCTGGGATGCAATTTCCGGTGAGCAGATATTGAAGGTTATAGAGGGACAGGATTCCCTGGAAATGAAGGTGCTGGCAGAAGAAGCACACCGCAGAGAAGAAGAGGAGCACCATCACGACCATGACCACGAAGAGCACGAGCATCATCACGACCATGACCACGAAGAGCACGAGAATCATCACGACCATGACCATAAAGAGCATGAGCATCATCACGACCATGACCGTAAAGAGCACGAGCACCATCATGCCCATGATCACGAGGAACATGAGCATCACCACCATCATGACCACGGTGAAAACTGCACCTGCGGCTGCCATGACCATGACCACGAGGGACATCACCATCATCATGCAGATGACATATTTACAAGCTGGGGCAAGGAAACTCCGCATAAATTTACAAGGGAAGACATCGAAAAAGCTGTCAAAGCATTAGCAGAAACCGAAGAATACGGTTCCGTATTAAGAGCTAAAGGTATGGTAGAAAATGCAGAAGGCGGCTGGATTTATTTTGACATGGTACCGGGTGAATATGAAATCCGTGAAGGAGAACCGGATTATACAGGACGTCTTTGCGTTATCGGAACAAATGTAGACGAGAAGAAGTTAGAAGCTTTATTTGGAATCGCCTAATCAGAAAGATTAGAAAGGACAAGACCGATGGAAGAAATACCAGTATATTCATTTACCGGCTTTATGGACAGCGGTAAGACCACACTGATTCGTCAGACCCTGTTAGAGCAGAATTTCGGCGAAGGTGCAAAGACGCTGCTGATTGTCTGTGAAGACGGTGATGAGGAATATGATGAGGAAGAGTTAAAAAAAGTCAATACAAGGCTTTTGATGGTAGAAAATGAAGGGGATTTCACCGAAACACTGTTAAAAAACATCAATCTTCAATATCTGCCGGATCAGATTTTTATTGAATATAACGGAACCTGGGGCATGGATACCCTGCTGGAGATGGATTTGCCGGAGGGTTGGATTATCGTGCAGTCCTTAGCTACCGTAGATGCTGCAACCTTTGAGATGTATTTAAACAATATGCGTGCCATGATCATGGAGCAGCTTTTTAAAGCAGATGTGGTGATTTTCAACCGATGCACAGAGGATACGCCAAAGACAAAATTCCGTGCTGCAGTCAAATCCGTCAATCGTCCTGCCCAGCTTGTGTATGAGCGGGAGGATGGTTCCATAGACGAATCGGAGGAAGAGCTTCCTTTCGATATGAATCAGGATATTATAGAAATTTCAGATGCCGATTACGCACTCTGGTATATGGATGCCCAGGAAAATTACAAAAACTATGATGGCAAAAGAGTAGAATTTTTAGCATTGGTCTACAATCCGGACAAGATGAAAAAAGGCATGTTGGTGCCGGGCAGATTTGCTATGACCTGCTGTATTGAGGATGTGACCTTTTTGGGCTTTAAATGCAAATATCCGGAATCAAAGAGCATACCGCATAAATCCTGGATACGGATCGTTGCAGAGGTACACGTAGAATTTGCCAAGGAATATAAGGGCAAGGGTCCCGTATTGTATCCGGTCAGCATTGAACCGGCAGAGAAACCGGAGGATGAACTGGTATACTTTTCCTGATGAAAAAAATACTTGACAAAATCATTTTTGCGTATTAAAGTAAAAACCAATCTAAATAATATGCAGAAACCTTTGAAAAAGAGTAGTAAGTAATGTATGGATTGAAAGAGAGCTGCGGATGGTGGAATCGCAGTATGAAGTAGTTACCGAATGGACTTTTGAGGGCGGCCTGAACTTACAGTAGGCGTCGACGGGAACCGTACCCGTTACCAATGCGGCATGTATGATGCGTACATGAGGGAGTGGACATTTGTCAATTTGAGTGGTACCGCGATAATAGATATTATTACCGTCTCAAGCTTTATGCTTGAGGCGGTTTTTTGCAGTATAAGAATATCCACCAAACGCATACAAATAGAAGCAGTAAAAAGTTTTAGGAGGAAAACATTATGAAAAAAAGATTAGCAGGAATCGTATTAGCAATGGCAGTAACAGCAGGAATGTTCGCAGGCTGCGGAAACAGCAGTGATGTCCAAAGCAGCAGTGCAGATGCAGAGGGAATCGTTTATAAGGTGGGAATCGTCCAGTATGTAGATGATGCATCCTTAAATCAGATTGAAGCAGCAATCGAAGAAGAGTTAGATGCAAAAGCAAAAGAGCTTGGCGTAACCTTTAATTATGCAGATTATACCTTTAACGGTCAGGCGGATTCCACCACCTTAAATCAGATTGCAACACAGTTAGTGGCAGATGAGGTAGATGTAATTATTCCGATCGCAACACCGACAGCTATGATTATGCAGGCGGCGACCGAAGATAATCAGATTCCGGTTATATTTTCCGCAGTATCAGATCCCGTCGGCGCAGGCTTAGTGGAAAGTCTGAAAGCACCGGGGGCAAATATTACAGGAACCAGTGATGCGTTAAATACAGAGACAATTATGGATTTGATGTTCGCTGCAGATGCAGATATTAAAAAAGTTGGTATCCTGTATGATAAGAGTCAGGATTCTTCCAAAACACCGGTAGAAGAGGCTATCGCATATTGTAATGAAAAAGGCGTGGAAGTCGTTGAAAAAACAGGAACCACCAATGATGAGATTTCTCTTGCGGCGGACGCTTTAGCTGCAGCAGGTGTAGATGCAGTATTTACACCTACCGACAATACGGTTATGACCGCAGAGCTTGCAATTTATGAGAAATTCATAGATGCGAAGATCCCGCATTATACCGGGGCAGATTCCTTTGCATTAAACGGAGCATTTTTGGGATATGGAGTCAATTATGAAGAGCTCGGGATCAAAACTGCTGATATGGCCGTGGAAGTTTTAGTAAACAAAGCAAATCCGGCAGAGCTTGCAGTAGAGCTTTTAGACAACGGTATTGCAACAGTAAATACAGAAACAGCAGCGGCGATCGGCCTGGATTACAGCAAATTTTCAGATATGTGTGATGCAGTAAAAGAAACGGTAACTGCAGAGGAGTTTGAATAAAATCACAGTATAAATTACAGGAGGGTCCGGACATGGGAGCAATTTTTACATTGTCCATTGTGCAGAGTGCATTGGAATTGGGGTTGATTTATTCCCTTGTGGCACTGGCATTATTTATATCATTTTCTATTTTAAACATTGCAGATTTATCTACTGACGGCTGCTTTACCTTAGGCTGTGCGGTCTGTGCAATGGTCACGATTGCGGGGCATCCGGTTTTAGCCTTGTTTGCCGCTATGGCAGCAGGCGTGTGTTCCGGTTACATAACAGCATTTTTACAGACGAAAATGGGTATTGAGTCTATTTTGGCAGGAATTATTGTAAATACCGGATTATATACCATCAATATTGCAGTGATGGGATTTGCTTCTAATGTCAACCTTTTCAACTGTGATACGTTATTTTCTATGGCAAAAGAGTCGATTGGCGGAGGCTGGTATAAGATATTCATCGTAGCAGTGATTGTGATTATCATAGGATTTTTGTTATCCTGGTTCTTGGATACAAGACTTGGGCTTTCTATCCGCGCTACCGGGGATAATTCCTCTATGGTAAAGGCTTCCAGTATCAATCCCGCTGTTACGATTACGGTAGGGCTTTGTGTGGCAAATTCCCTGACTGCTTTATCAGGAGCAATTTTAGCCCAGTACCAGAAATCCTGTGACATTAACCTTGGAACCGGAATGGTGACGATCGCACTTGCCAGCCTGATTATTGGAGAATCCTTGATAGGAAAAGGCTCTGTAAGGAAGCGGGTCATCGGTGTTGTATTAGGAAGCTGTCTGTATCGTTTTATTGTTGCAGTTGCCCTGCGGTTGAATGTACCGGCGGAATGCTTGAAATTAGTATCCGCCATCATCGTAGCAGTGGCGATCGCATTTCCATATTTAAAGAAACGCATCGTATTTGTCAAACAGCGTGCGAAAGCAGAGGGCAGCTTTAAGAATGGAGGGATGAGATAATGTTGGAATTAATCAATATCAGCAAAATATTTAATCCCGGAACCGTAAACGAGAAAAAAGCGCTTTCTGAAGTCAGTCTTTCTTTGAAGGATGGAGATTTTGCAACCATCGTGGGAAGCAACGGAGCAGGAAAGTCCACGCTTTTTAATGCAATAACAGGAGCTTTTTATATAGAGAAAGGAAGAATCCTGCTTGATGGGGAGGATATTACATATGTCAGAGAGCATATCCGCAGTAAGCAGATCGGACATTTATTCCAGGACCCGCTTCGGGGAACTGCTCCGAATATGACGATCGAGGAGAATATGGCACTGGCATATTTACGGGCTTCTACCGCACGGCATGAGTATTTCAGCCGGATAAAGGCATCTGATAAGAAAAAATTCAGAGAACAGCTTTCCCTGCTGAATATGGGGTTAGAAGACCGTATGAAACAGCCGGTGGGTCTGCTGTCCGGAGGGCAGCGTCAGGCACTTACCTTATTGATGGCAACCATGGTAACACCAAAGATATTGCTTTTAGATGAGCATACGGCAGCCTTAGACCCGGCAACGGCAGAGAAGGTGCTGGCATTGACAAAACAGATTATTGCAGAAAGAAAAATCACTTGTCTTATGGTGACGCATAACATGCATCAGGCATTAGAGCTTGGAAACCGTACTTTAATGATGGACGGCGGAAATATTGTGTTTGATGTGGAAGGAGAAGAACGAAAGCAGCTTACCATTGATGACCTGCTGGAAAAATTCCGCATTCATGCCGGAAAGCGTTTGGAAAATGACAGGATTCTCCTGTCGAAAGAGCAATAATTGGAAAATCGTAAAAATCTTTTGTTTTTCTTAAGAATATTTCCAGATTCTGACGCTGTTTTTTTTCCGGGATTATGTTATACTGTATTAGCAGCTTATGTGTTGTGCAGAGAATAAGACAGATGAGGAAAGAAAATGAAGTATATTCGAGAGAGAAATGGAAAACGAGAAATTGTAGAAAAGAAAAAGCATAGCCGTGTTTATTATATACAGGCAGTTTTAAAATGGTCTTTTTGTATCGGAGTGCTGTTACTGACCGTCCTGTTGTGCCAGTTTTTAGATAAGAAGTTAAATGACGGAAGAATTGTAAATATGCTGATTCATACGGGGGCGGATGCTGTGGCCGTGGAGAACACGGAGAGCTTAGAGCCGACAGAAGTGTCAACAGAAGAAGAGGAGCATATATTGCGCGTATGCTTAGACCCCGGACATGGCGGCATCGATCCGGGCTGTGATTCTGACGGACGAATTGAATCCACAGATAACTGGGAACTGGCTTTAGCGGTTAAGAAGGAAATGGAGAGCCAGGGCATCGAGGTCGTAATGACCAGGGAAGATAACGATACGAAGGTATTTTTAAAGGATAGAGTTGCGATTGCCAATGCCTCCGGCGCAGATTATTTTATTTCGCTCCATCGTAATAAAGGCGACGGGTATGGAATTGAAACGTGGATGACGGCAAATGCGGGTGCAGTTACAGAAGCACTGACAAACAATGTCCATAATGCGCTTGTAGAAGTGGGCGTGCAGAGAGACCGCGGCATCAAGACAGGAACGGAAACCGGAGAAGGCTCCGATTACTATGTCATTGGCAATACGACGATGCCGGCATGTCTGTTAGAGTTTGGATTTATCAATGACGCAGAAGATAACCGGTTGTTCGATGCGAATTTAGAAGCTTATGCCAAGGCAATTACAAAGGCAGTGCAGGATACTTATAATCAGTATGGTGAATCAGAGAATTTGCCGGAAGAAGAGTCAGAGAGCACAGAAGAGGATACCGAAGCAGATATGCTTCATGGCATGACGTTGACATATCCTGCCATTGACAATGTCAGCGCCTTAGACGGCGAGATTTTGAATTGGGGACAGGGAAGCAATGTAGATGAATATAACCGGCCGACAGGTTCCTTAAGCTATCAGGAAAAATATAAAGACTATCCGGCTGATTTTATTATTCCGACCACCGAAAAGAAGATTTATCTGACCTTTGATGAGGGATATGAATATGGCTGTACGCCGTCTATTTTAAGTACCTTGAAGGAAAAAGACGTAAAGGCAGTGTTCTTTGTGACAAAGCCATATGCAGAGAGTGATCCCGATTTGGTACGCCAGATGATTGATGAAGGTCATATTATTGGAAATCATTCTGTGACGCATCCTTCTGCGGGAATCCCGAGTCTGTCTTTAGAAGACCAGAAGCAGGAGGTCGTGGGCAATCACGAATATATCAAGCAGAATTTTGACTATGATATGTGTCTGTTCCGTTTTCCGGGGGGTAAATTCAGTGAACAGTCCTTAGCTGTTTTGAATAACTGTGGGTATCGTGCGGTATTCTGGAGCTTTGCATACTTAGATTATGATGTAAATAATCAGCCGGATGAGGCAGAATCCTTACAGAAGCTGGTGGATAAGCTGCATCCGGGAGCTGTTTATCTGCTGCATGCGGAATCCTGGACGAATACAAATATCTTAGGAGACTTTATTGATAAGGCAAGAGAAGCAGGATATGAGTTTTGTATTTACACAGATACGTTAAATTAGGTGAATTATTCATTGAATTTCACAGCAGAATCTAGTATGATATTTAAGGCGGTACTTTACCGTCTTAAACTGTTTATAGAAGAAAATGTGTAGGAGGATGAAGATGTATCCAATCGTAAGAAAAGAAAAATTGGCAGACAAGATTTTTCTTATGGATGTCAAAGCACCAAGAGTAGCAAAGACCTGTGAACCAGGGCAATTTATTATTGTAAAGATTGATGAAGAAAGCGAGCGTATTCCGCTTACAATCTGTGATTATGACAGAGAAGCCGGAACGATTACGATCGTATTCCAGACAGTAGGGGCTTCTACAGAACGTATGCAGTATTTAGAAGCGGGTGATTCCTTTCAGGATTTCGTAGGACCGTTAGGCTGTGCTTCTGAATTGATTGATATGGATATAGAAGAACTGAAGAAGAAGAAGATCGTATTTATTGCGGGCGGCGTTGGTACAGCACCGGTATATCCGCAGGTAAAATGGCTGCATGAGCATGGTGTAGCTTGTGATGTCATCATGGGATCTAAGACAAAGGATTTATTGATTCTGGTAGATGAGATGGAGAAGGTAGCGACGAATCTTTATGTAACTACAGATGACGGAAGCTATGGATTCCATGGAATGGGAACCAATCAGCTTCAGGCACTTGTGGATGAAGGAAAGACTTATGACCACTGTGTTGCGATTGGGCCAATGATTATGATGAAATTCGTCTGTCTGCTGACAAAGGAATTGGGAATTCCGACTATCGTATCTATGAACCCAATCATGGTAGATGGAACTGGTATGTGCGGCGCATGTCGTCTGACAGTTGGCGGCGAGGTGAAGTTCGCCTGTGTAGACGGACCGGAATTTGACGGACATTTAGTGGATTTTGATCAGGCTATGAAGCGTCAGCAGCTTTATAAGACAGAAGAGGGAAGATCTATGTTGAAGCTTCAGGAAGGTGATACCCACCACGGCGGATGCGGACATTGCGGAGGTGACAAATAATGGATGTATTAAATAAAGTACCAGTAAGAGAGCAGGAACCGGCAGTTCGTGCTAAGAATTTTGAAGAAGTTTGTCTTGGATATAATGAAGAAGAGGCAGTTGCAGAAGCAGAAAGATGCTTAAACTGTAAGAATGCACAGTGTATGAAGGGATGTCCGGTATCTATCAATATTCCGGCATTTATACAGGAAGTAAAGAATCGTAATTTTGAAAAAGCATATGAGATTATCAGCGAGTCTTCCGCACTTCCGGCAGTATGCGGCCGTGTATGTCCGCAGGAGAGCCAGTGTGAAGGAAAATGTATCCGCGGAATCAAGGGCGAATCAGTTTCTATCGGTAAATTAGAGCGTTTCGTGGCGGACTGGGCAAGAGAGAACGGAATCGTTCCGAAGAAAGCAGAAAAGATGAACGGTCATAAGGTAGCTGTCATCGGTTCCGGTCCTGCAGGTCTTACCTGTGCAGGTGATCTTGCAAAATTAGGCTATGATGTAACTATTTTTGAAGCACTGCATGAAGCAGGCGGCGTATTGATTTACGGTATTCCGGAATTTCGTCTTCCGAAGCAGAAGGTCGTTGCAAAAGAAGTAGAGAATGTAAAAGCACTTGGCGTTAAGATTGAAACAAATGTGGTAATCGGTAAATCCACAACCATTGATGAGCTGATGAAAGAGGAAGGCTTTGAAGCTGTATTTATCGGTTCCGGAGCAGGACTTCCAAGATTTATGGGAATCCCGGGAGA
>CAYWXJ010000084.1:0-9582 GCA_964462405.1 uncultured Eubacterium sp. | reverse complement strand
TTACCTTGTATTTGACGGAGAATTTACTACAGACCGTGTCGGTTACATGGATACGGAGATGGTAAAGGAGTTTTTCTATGCAATTTCTTACAGTGCAGGCATGAATCTTCACATAAAGGTATTGTCAGGAACGAATAATCATCATATAATTGAAGGGATGTTTAAGGCTTTTGCAAGAGCTTTAGATGAAGCTGCCGGTTTCGATGAACGGATTACCGGAATTTTATCGACAAAAGGAAGTTTATAGGAGAAGCAAATGGAATTTAAGAATATTGTAGCAACAATTTATTTAAAAGACGGCAAGGCCGTTAAGAGCCCCACAGATCTGACATTTGCCGGAGATGTGTTTGAAAAGGCAAAGATTTACAATGACTGCGGAATTGATAAGATTTTTATTTTTGATTTATCCGATGATGATGATGAGCATGAGAAGAACCTGCAGACCATTAAGGATTTAAACCGGAATCTTGAGATCAAGGTTTGTGCAGGCGGAAATATCAACCGTTTTGAAGATATTAAAAAGATTTTTTATGCAGGATGTCTTCAGGTTATGTTAAACGGTTCTAAGCCGGAAAGCATTGAGCTTGCAGAAGAAGCAAGCAAACGGTTTGGCAAGGATCGGATTTTAGTGTCTGTCAGGAATGTAGACTTCATCTTTAAGAATAAAGAAGCCATGGAAGAGAATTTTCATGAAATGTTAGTGCTTGATAAGAATATGTTAGATGCCGTGGAGAATATTACTACAATTCCCTCGGTTGTTGTCGTGGATGAATATAATATTAAGGAATTTGTGAGCATCTTAAAACGTGATTCCGTCCGTGGCATTACCGGTAAATTTGTCACAGATTCCGATCAGGATATTATGCTGTTAAAGACAGAGTTGTCTTCGCATGGTCTGCATATGGTAAACTTTACCTCTGCATTGGAATGGTCTGACTTAAAAGTAAATTCAGACGGTATGGTTCCGGTTATCGTACAGGATTACAGAACCGATGAAGTGTTAATGTTAGCTTATATGAACGAAGAAGCGTTTTTATGTACCATCAGCTCCGGTAAGATGACTTATTTTAGCAGAAGCCGTCAGGAGATCTGGATGAAGGGAGAAACTTCCGGTCATATCCAGTATGTGAAGTCTTTGACCGCAGACTGCGATTATGATACCATTTTGGCAAAGGTTTCCCAGATCGGCGTTGCCTGCCACACAGGAAATCCGACCTGTTTCTTCCATCCGATCGTGAAGAAAGAGTATATTGAGAAGAATCCTCTGAAGGTATTTGAAGATGTTTATGATATTATTTTAGACCGGAAAGAGCATCCTAAGGAAGGCTCTTATACCAACTATCTCTTTGAAAAGGGCATCGATAAAATCTTAAAGAAGGTAGGAGAGGAAAACACAGAAATTGTTATCGCAGCGAAGAACCCGAATCCGGAAGAAATCAAATACGAGATTTCCGATTATCTATATCACCTGATGGTGCTGATGGCGGAAAAAGGTGTGACCTGGGAAGATGTAACACAGGAGCTTTCCCAGCGGTAATTTTCTGGATATTTGCATAAAATAGGACAGTCCTGTCATATATTTAAGAAAAACAGGAGTGATATTTATGCGAATGGAAGATGTGAATGCGCGAAAGGCATATATACAAAAGGTTCGAAAGTCCTTTGATTCTCCGAACCGCAATTATGAATTTGAAAAGGAATCCGTTACGAAAGGAGAAGCAGCAGATGGCTTCTCCTTTTTTAAAGTCCGTCTTTTAATAGCAGTATTTATTTTTGCGGCATATGTGCTCTGCGACCAGACAAATACCGGATTCTACCATTATTCCACAAAAGAAGTGGCAGAAAAAATTGCACAGGACTATGATTACAGCCATGCAAAAGAAGAGGTTCTGCAGGTATTAGGTCATACGATTGAGATGGAATAAGCTTCCAGCCAGTAATTTACCTGCAGCATATAGGCAAGCATCTGAGGACCAGCCATAAGCTGACCATACCAGGGTTTGCCGTAGTCAGAAGGACTGTTCAGAAACCGGTGTACCTTTCTTGCATCCAGTAATGTCCGGATCGGAGCATTTGGAGTTGCAAGGACTTCCTTTAACTGCCTGCCTAACATTCTTTCATAATCCGGGTCATAGGTCTTTGGATAAGGGTTCTTTTTACGCCAGAGAATCTCTTTCGGAAGATACTCCTTTCCGGCGTAACGAAGGAGTCCTTTTACGATACCTCCCGGATATTTCATATGCCATGGAACATTGAATACATATTCTACGATACGGTGGTCTGCAAAGGGAACCCGCGCCTCTAATCCATTGTACATGCTGGTTCGGTCCATCCGGTCTAAAAGGGTCACCATGAACCAGCGCAGGTTTAAATAAGCGATTTCCCGGCGTCTTTTTTCCACCGGCGTATCTTCGGGAAGCAGAGGTGTTTCATGAATGGTCTTTTCATAAGCGGCATGGGCATATTCTTCCATGTGCAGCTCCCGGATCAGCGCGTTGTCTAAAAGCACCTGCCTTGGCTTCATATCAAAGGACCAGGGAAATGCATCGGTCTGAAAAGCCATTTCACTGTGAAACCATGGGTATCCTCCGAAGATTTCATCCGCACATTCTCCGGTCAGTGTGACCTTATTGTGTGATACGACTTTTGAACAGAAATGCAGCATAGAAGACTCTACGTCTGCCATACAGGGAAGATCTCTGGCATCTACGGCTTTATAAAGGCATTCGAGCTGTTCTGTATTGCTGCATTCCAAAAAGAGGTGCTTAGTACCGGAAAAATCAATCATCTGCTCTACAAAAGGACGATCCTGGCTTGACTGGAAGGCATTGGATTTAAAATATTTTTGATTATCGATAAAATCAAAAGAAAAAGTATTTAATTCCTTTCCTTTCGCATGAAGCTCCTTCGCACAGATGGCGGTAACTAAGCTGCTGTCAATTCCGCCGGAGAGAAAGGTGCTGATCGGAATATCGGAAAGCATCTGCTTTTTTATAGAATCCTCTAAGAGCCATGCCGTTTTTTCAATGGTTTCCTCCATAGAATCCTCATGCGGATGGCTTTCTAAGCTCCAGTAGGCTTCGTCTGTATAGGAAAAACCATCTAAGGTAATACAATGCCCCGGAAGTACTTCAAAAATGTCCTTAAATACGCCTTTTCCATAGGATTTCGCAGGTCCTAATGCAAAAATTTCGCAGAGTCCGTCATGGTCTATCACAGGAGAAACACCCGGATAAGCGAATAATCCTTTGATTTCAGAAGCAAAGATAAAGGTATCGTCTTTTTTTGTATAAAACAGAGGTTTCACACCTAACCTGTCGCGGAACAGAAGTAATTTTTTGGCATGGGAATCCCATAGAGCCACGGAAAAGATACCATTTAATTTTTGGATAAAATTTTTACCGTGGAGCATATAGCCTGTTAAGATGACTTCGGTATCGCTGGTGGTGTAAAAGGAAGCACCCTCTGCTGAAAGTTCATCTTTTAATTCCTTCATGTTATAAATTTCCCCGTTAAAGACAATGGCGCATTCCCGTCCGGCTGCCTTGCGCACCATAGGCTGTTCTCCGGTAAAAAGATCGATGATTTTTAATCTGACATGGGCAAATCCGCAGCAACAGTTCAGATAGGTGCCTTCCCCGTCCGGGCCTCTCCGTTTTTGAACCTGATTCATATGCTCTAAGACGGGAAGCCATTTCTCCTTTTCCTTTGTGTAATCCATATCCGGATGAAAAAACCGGCAATTCCACACATATTTTACGCTCCTTTAAATAAGATATATCAACAGATGATCGGCTGGTATTGTTTTCCTGAAAGTGCTGATTCCAAAGCAGGAATCAAAAGACTGGTATGTGCAATCATTGAATTTGGCTTCTTCGTTGGATTATCCTGCCCGAATGGAATAAAATAAATATTCTTGGTATTTAAAAGCAGACTGATATTTTTCATATTCATGCCCAATGCATCATTGGTGGAAATGGAAATCAATAGTGGCTTATTGTTCCGAAGATGTGCCTTCGCAGCCATCAGCACCGGCGTATCCGTGATGCCGTTGGCAAGCTTGGCGAGGGTATTTCCGGTGCAGGGAAACAGGACAAGAATGTCAAGCAGGCTTTTCGGACCGATGGGTTCTGCATCCGGAATGGTCAGTATCGGGGGGATGCCTGTAATTTCTTCCGCTTTCTGTAAAAAATCCTTTGCTTTTCCAAAGCGGCTGTCTATCGTCTGTGCCGCATCGGAAAAAATAGTCTGTACAAAAGCACCTTCTTCGGATAATTTTGTCAATTCTTCAAATACTTTTTAAAGGATTCTTCTAAGGAGTCTGCAGGTGCCGGCATGGAAGTATCATTCGATGAAAAAAAGGATTCTATGGGCTGACAGAGGGCATAATGGCAGACATGAAAGCCTGAGCCTGCAAGCTCTCTGGCAAGATATACCTGGCGCAGATCACCGCCGATGACAGCATAATCATATTGGGGAGAGTTCATGGACAGCTCCTGATAAAAAACAATTTTATTTATGTTATGCAGGAATATAGAAAGTGTGTTATACTATCAGATAATGAAAATACAATGAAAAAGGATTAGAAAAGCATGAGAAAATTGGCTTTAAGTGATGAAATTTTATTGGGAATTGATAAGCCTGCCCGTTATATCGGCAATGAGGTCAATTCCGTTATAAAAGACCCAAAAAAAGTGGACATCCGCTTTGTAATGTGCTTTCCGGATGTCTATGAAATCGGAATGTCCCATTTAGGGATTCAGATTCTATATGATATGTTCAATAAGCGCGAGGATGTCTACTGTGAACGCGTGTATTCCCCATGGCCGGATCTGCATCAGATATTAAAGGAACAGCAGATTCCCTTATTTGCCTTAGAATCACAGGAGCCTGTGAAGGACTTTGATTTTCTTGGAATTACCATACAGTATGAAATGTGCTATACCAATATTTTACAGATTATTGACCTTGCACAGATTCCGATGCTCACGAAAGACCGGAAAGCAGGAGAGCCGTTTATCATTGGCGGCGGTCCCTGCGTATATAATCCGGAGCCGTTAGCAGATTTTTTTGATCTGATTTATATTGGCGAGGGAGAAACCAGCTATGATGCCTTGTTTGATCTATATAAGGAATGGAAAGCTTCCGGCGCAGAGAGAATGGAGTTCTTGCGTCAGGCGGCAAAAATACCGGGAATTTATGTACCGCAGCTCTATGAAGTGACTTATCAGGAAGACGGAACGATTGCAGCCTTTACGCCAAAGGAAGAAGGAATTCCGGAAAAAATCGAAAAGCAGGTGGTTATGAACATGACAGAGGCTTCTTACCCGGACAAGCCTTTAGTTCCGTTCATCAAAGCGACCCAGGACCGTGTGGTGCTTGAAATCCAGCGCGGCTGTATCCGCGGCTGCCGTTTCTGCCAGGCAGGAATGATTTACCGTCCTACCAGAGAGAAGAACGTGGAAGTCTTAAAACAGCACGCTTACAATATGCTGAAAAGTACAGGACATGAGGAGATTTCTTTAAGCTCCTTAAGCTCTTCCGATTATTCGGAATTGAAGGAATTAGTTACTTTTTTAATTGAGGAATTTAAAGGGAATGGTGTCAATATCTCTCTGCCTTCCCTTCGGATTGATGCATTTTCCTTAGATGTCATGAGCAAGGTGCAGGATATTCGTAAGAGCAGCCTGACCTTTGCGCCGGAAGCAGGTTCCCAGCGGCTTCGGGATGTGATTAACAAGGGTCTGACCGAAGAGGTGATCTTAGAAGGGGCAGGAGAGGCTTTTGAAGGCGGCTGGCAGAAGGTAAAGCTTTACTTTATGTTAGGACTTCCTACGGAAACAACAGCGGATCAGGAAGCGATTGCAGAGCTTGCCAACAAGATTGCCGTCCGTTACTATGAGATTCCAAAGGAGAGAAGAAACGGCAAATGCCAGATTACCATCAGCACTTCATTTTTTGTTCCTAAGCCATTCACACCGTTCCAGTGGGCAAAAATGTATCCGAAGGAGCATTATTTAGCGTGTGCAAGGACTGTCAATGAAGCTGTTAAAAATCAGTTAAATAAAAAGAGCATCAAATACAACTGGCATGAAGCAGATGTCACGGTTCTTGAGGGTGTTCTTGCAAGAGGTGACAGGAAGCTTGGAAAAGCCATTTTACAGGCATATAGGAAAGGGTGTCTGTTTGATGCCTGGAGCGATATGTTCGACAATGAGAAATGGATGGAAGCCTTTGCGGAAACCGGAATTGACCCGGATTTTTATACTTTAAGGGAACGTGCCTTAGATGAAATCTTCCCCTGGGATTTCATTGATGCAGGTGTAACGAAGGATTTCTTAAAACGGGAATATGCCAATGCATTAGCAGAAAAAGTGACAAAGAACTGCCGTATGCAGTGCAATGGCTGCGGTGTAGGGAAATACAAGGGAGGTGTGTGCGTTGAAAATAAGAATTAAATTCCGCAAGTATGGTGTCATGAAGTTCATCGGACACCTTGATATAATGCGCTATTTCCAGAAATGTATGCGCAGAGGCGGCATCGACATCGCCTATTCGGAAGGTTTCAGCCCACACCAGATCATGTCCTTTGCAGCTCCGTTAGGAGTCGGAATTACCAGTGACGGAGAGTATGTAGATATTGAGGTAAATTCTACCAGAAGCTCAGAAGAATCTTTAAGAGCTTTAAATGAAGTTATGGTAGAAGGTGTTGAGATCACTTCTTACCGCAGATTAGGAGATTCTGATAAGAAAGCTATGTCACTGGTTGCTGCGGCGGATTATGAGCTTCGGATAAAAGAGAATTATGAAGTACCTGCAGCAGATTTTGAAGCTGCTTTAGAAAGCTTCTTCTATAAGCCTTCTGAGATTTTAATTACCAAGCAGACGAAGAAAAGTGAAAAGGTCATGGACTTAAAGCAGTTAGTGTATGATTTTAAGATCAGAAGGGAAGAGGGCAGACCTGTCTTTTACTTAAAGGTTTCTACCGGAAGTACCGATAACCTGAAGCCGGAGCTGGTATTGGCTTCTTTTTATGAATATTTAGGACTGACCTTTGAGCCGTTATCCATTCAGATCCACCGGATAGATGTATATGGTGAGATAAACGGCAAATTAGTATCCTTAGGCGAGATAGGAGAGATTATTGAGTAACCGGGTGATTATAACAAAAGAAACGATAAATGATAAAGAATATTTAGCAACAGCTTTGTTTGAGGGAAACCGTTTAGCGGAAGTAAGCTGTGGAGATACAGAGAATATTTCGATACTGGGGAATGTCTATGTAGGGAAGATTAAGCGGATCGTACCGAAAATCAACGCTGCCTTTATAGAAATTGTACCGGGGCAGATGACCTATCTGTCTTTAGATGAAGTGAAGAATCCTATGATGGTAAAGCAGCTTCATCCCGGAAGGCTGACAGAAAATGATGAAATCGTAGTTCAGATTGCAAAAGAAGCCGTTAAGACAAAAGCTCCTACCGTAAGTACGAATATTACCTTTCAGGGAAATGCCGTCGTGCTTACTACGGAAAATAAGAAATTCGGCGTTTCTAAGAAATTAAGCAAAGAAAAGCGGAAGCATTTACAGGACCTGTTTCGTGATAAAAAAGATGAACGTTTTGGTTTGATAATTCGTACAATTGCAGGAAATTATTCAGATGAACAGATATTTGCAGAATATCAGACCATTTTTGACAAATTTAACCGAATGGAAGCACAGTATCAGTACCGAACCTGTTATAGCTGTCTTTCGCACGCGCCTTCTTCTTACATTTTAGAAGTGAAGGAGAAGTTATCGAAGAATATTGAAAAGATTATTACGGATGATAAGGCTATTTATGAGGAACTGCTTACAGAGTTTGCCCCTTTAGATACAAAAGAAATTGTATCTGAAAAGGCTTTAGAAACCGGATTTTCAAAAGAACAGATCGTATTCTATGCGGATGAGAAACTGTCTTTATCTTCCCTTTACGGGTTAAAATTTAAGTTAATGGAAGCTCTTAAGGATAAGGTCTGGTTAAAGTCAGGAGCCTATCTAATTATCCAGCCTGCAGAGGCACTTACGGTTATTGATGTGAACAGCGGAAAGTGTGTAAAGGGAAATCAAAAGGACTTTTACCTTAAGCTAAACCTTGAGGCGGCAGAAGAGATTGCAAGACAGCTTCGGCTTCGGAATATTTCCGGAATCTGTATTGTAGATTTTATTAACATGGATACCAAAGAAGCGAAGGAAGAGCTTGTACAGGAAATGAAGCGTTTTTTGGCGAAGGATACCGTTCCTGCAGTTTTTGTGGATTTTACAAAGTTAGGATTAGCGGAGATAACCAGAAAAAAAGTAAAAAAACCCCTTTGGGAGCAGATAACGGGCATGAAAGATAGTTAAGAAAAGGTATTTTGACAGACATATATGGGAGAAAGAGATATGCATTATGGAGTTATTTTAAATAAAGCAACCATGAATATAGGAGATGACATTCAAACGTATGCTTCTGCGAGATTGCTGCCGCATGTAGATTATATTTTAGACAGGGAGCATATGGATTCTTTTCAGTCAGATAATCATGAACCTGTAGCGGTGATTATGAGTGCATGGTGGATGTGGCGGAAATGGAACTGGCCGCCATCTGAATGTATCATACCCAAACTAGTCAGTATGCATATAAATAACTATAATATATATCAAAATTCATCTCCGATATATAATGAATGGGTGCAGGGAATCGGCAGAAAATTTTTTCAAGAAAACGGACCGGTTGGGGTTCGGGATAAGGCAAGTCTGGACTTTTTTCAAGAACAGGGAATCGATAGCTATTTTAGCGGCTGTATTACATTGACATTGCCAAAGCAGAGATTGACAGAGGACGCTGGAACCTATGTATGTCTGGTCGATTTAAAGCCTTCTGTAGAAAAGAAGGCAAGAGAACTTTTGAAAGACACGGGACTTGAGATTCGTGTGTTTACGCATAATTGTGATTATCGGAATTCAAAAGCTTCTTATGAAAAATGAAGCAAATTCTACCAGATGGAAACCATATGCGGACTGGGTTCATTGCATTTCAGAAAAAAAGTTTAAAAAGGGCAGATTTGAATATGATTTTACAAACCCACCGCAAAATAAAACCACATATTTGGAAACAAGAGAAACACTTATCAAAGAGATCACAGAGTTTTTAGAAGATGTTAAAATCAAAGATGTTTCTGTCGAACAGTGTAAGAGAACGAGTTACACCAAAGAAGAAGCGAAAGCATGGCAGAATGAATTAATGCGTGATACTTTAGAGAAGTGGTTTTTCGAGAATCGCAAACTGGTGAAACGTCAGGAAGAATTAGAAAAACAGTTAGAGGAATGTCATAAAATCATCAAACAGATGGATAACGGAGCTGAACTGTTAAAGGATTTTGAGAATAAGAATAAGAACAAAAACCGCTGGTATAAAGTTGGGAATGTTTTATACCCAGGTATATTGAAGGTTTCTGAAAAATTACACATAGAAGGTTCTATTATGAAAATCGTAAAAAAGATGAAGCAAAAAATATAAGAATAAGCTTGACAAATCTTTCCCTATCAATTATTATATATGA
>CAYWXJ010000083.1:0-9816 GCA_964462405.1 uncultured Eubacterium sp. | reverse complement strand
TGAGTTGAACCTTACGAATGGAGAGGTTTTAGATATGTTCTATAACATGGTACGAGGTTGGTTTCGTCCGGCAAGGTTTGATTATAATGACTTTATTAAGGCATTGCTGCGAGGAGATGTGGATGCCATGAACGATTACATGGGGCGGATGATTTTGCAGATATTCAGTTATTTTGATACAAGGGGAGAAGCATCTGCAGCAGAACCGGAGCGTTTTTATCATGGATTTGTGCTGGGATTAATTGCAGACCTTGGAAGGGAGTATGTCATCACCTCTAACCGGGAAAGCGGCTTTGGAAGATATGATGTCATGTTAGAACCAAAGGATAAGGAAAAGGACGCTTTCATTCTGGAATTTAAGGTATATAATCCCAGAAGAGAGAAGTCATTAGAAGATACTCTTGCGGCAGCTCTTGCCCAGATAGAGGAAAAACAGTATGAAACAGCCCTTGTTGCAAAGGGGATTCCCACAGAGCAGATTCGCAGATACGGATTTGCATTTGAGGGAAAGAAAGTACTGATTGGATAGGAGAGAATTACAAGTGAAGTTCACATACGAGATACCAGCCTCCTTTTGGGGGCTGTTTCGTTCCGTAAACCGGGAAATTTATATCGAAGCACTTCTTACCATTCAGGATGAATACCAGTACAACAACTATTTTTTGAGCAGGGAAGCCTGTATACAGATGCTTGCGGATATGTGCGCAAGAAGACGGTATCAGATGGAGCGGGAAGAATTAGAAACAGAGGAAGAGGCATTGGAATCCATACCCAGGCGTATCTTAAACTGGCTGGTTCGGACAAAATGGCTTCGAAAAACAGAAGACTATTCTACAATGACTACCAACATCATTATACCGGACTATGCTGCCATTTTTATTGATGCCTTTGAGCAGTTAGCAAGCGAGCCTATGGATGATACCAATATCTATATTCAGAATGTCTATGCAACGCTCTATTCCTTTCAGAATGATAAAAAGCAAAATACAGCCATGTTAAAAACGGCATTAGTCAATACAAAGAAGCTGAACAAGGTTCTGCAGGATATGCTGCACAATATGGATAAGTTTTTTGGCAGGCTCTTAGAACGGGATACCTACGAAGGACTGTTAGAGGAGCATTTAGAAGGCTATGTAGATGAAGTGGTCAGGAAAAAATACCATATTCTAAAAACCAGTGATAATTTCTACATCTATAAAATGGATATTAAACGCTGTCTTAAAGAACTGCGGGAGAACGACACTTGGATTGAGGAAATCCGAAGAAAGGAAGCGGCAGAGAAACAGTTAAGCCTGGGCACAAAGGAAGAAGCGGGCTATTTCCGTAGTAGAAGAAGCGATGATGTACTGGATTTGTTAGACCAGATTGAGCGGGGCTTTGAGGACATTGAGCATCGGATTGCCAATATGGATAAGGAACACAGCAAATATGTCCGTGCTACTGTAAACCGCCTGAATTATCTTCTCAGTGAAGAAAGCGACAGAAAGGGTCTTTTGATTCAGCTTTTAAATCAGCTTGGAGACCGGGAGGAAGAAAACGACAGCGAAGAGAAGCTTTTAGAAGTGGCAAGGCATATGAACCTTTCTTCCTTTGAGGTGTTAAGTGAAAATCCGCTGTTCCGGCGCAGAAGACGAAGAAAATTTACCGATGAATTAAAGCCGCAGGAAGCCGAAGAAGAATTGTCTAAGGAAGAGATTTTAAAAATCAACCGGATTATGCACCGTTTCAGTAAGGAGGAAATCACTGATTTCCTGGAAGACCATATGACAGACGGTATCTGCAGGTCATCAGAAATGAAGCTTACGAAGGATGAGGAATTTGAAAAGCTGATATTAGCCTATGATTTGGCAATGCGAAAGAACAGTCCTTTTGAAGTCATGGTAGAAGACTATGAGATTGAAGATGGGCGTTACAGTTATCCTTCCATGACTTTTGTAAAAAAGTAATTATTCAGGGCGGATACAGAACAGAAAGGGAAGTAGGAATGTTTGAATATTATGAAGAATTACCCGGCGCAGAACAGGAAAAGCTGCAGAACGTGATACAGCAGTTGTTCCGCCAGACCTATATATTAGAGCGAAAATACGACAAACGGGCAGGCAGAATGGGCATCAATCAGGATTTCTATTTCTGTGACAAGCATAGGGAATTTCTGACGGCATACTTTGCTATTGCAGGCATCCGTCTCTATCAGAATAC
Source organism: uncultured Eubacterium sp. (assembly GCA_964462405.1). Taxonomy (GTDB): domain Bacteria; phylum Bacillota; class Clostridia; order Lachnospirales; family Lachnospiraceae; genus Roseburia_B. The sequence goes on along the minus strand of CAYWXJ010000083.1, from coordinate 7,617 downwards.
TGAGCTTGGAACTATTTACATTCAGGGGGAATCCACCATGGGAGAGAAGCTGCCGAAGCTTGCCACGATTTATCTGCTGTTATTGAAGCTGATTTATGATGAGCAGATGGAAACCGCCTCCGCCAGTACCAATATCGTTACTACCTTTGGGGAGCTGAACGGAAAGGTAGGCGAATTTAAGCTGGTGAAGAATCTTTCTTCCATGACAGAAATCCGGAGGGCACTTGCTGTCTTAAAAAAATATCAGATGATAGAGCTTTTAGATGCATTAGAAGAATTAAACGAGCATACAAGGATTGTGATATATCCTGCCATTCATGTAGTGCTGCTGCGTGAGGATATTTTAAAGCTGCTGGATTATTTTGCAGAAGACAAAGAAATATTAACTGCTGAGATTACAGATGGAGGAAACGAAGATGGAGAATGGGAAACAGGCATTCAAGGCGATCACGAGAATCTGTCTGAATAACTGGCATTACATAGATCAAAAGACATTAAAACTAAATTCCGGCATCAATTTTTTTACCGGGCATTCCGGCAGCGGAAAGTCTACGGTCATCGATGCCATACAGATTGTACTTTATGCCAATACGGACGGAAGGAGCTTTTTTAACAAAGCGGCAGCAGATGATTCCGACCGGAATTTAATTGAATACCTTCGCGGTATGATTAACATTGGAGAGAACAATCAGGCAACCTATAAGAGAAACCGTAACTTTTCCACTACGATTGTGTTGGAATTGCAGCAGACAGGCACCTTAGAAACAGAGTGTGTGGGTATTGTTTTTGACGTAGATACAGCTACCAATGAGGTAAACCGCCAGTTTTTCTGGCATAAAGGCAGTCTGTTTTTGAATGAGTACCGCATCAGCGGAAGAGCTATGGCAATCAGTGAGCTGCGTGATTTTTTACAGCATAACTATGAAAAAGAGGACTATTTTTATACCTCTAACAATGAACGGTTCCGCCGGAATCTCTATGATATTTACTTAGGGGGACTGGATATGGAGAAATTCCCCCGGCTGTTTAAGCGTGCCATACCCTTCCGTATGAATATCCGTTTAGAGGAATTTGTAAAGGAATATATCTGTATGGAGCAGGACATTCACATGGAGGATATGAAGGAGAGTGTGATTCTCTATGGCAGAATGTGCCGGAAAATCGAAGCCGCCCGGACAGAGATCGAGGAGCTTACCGGAATTAAAGAAGCTTATGACAATTACTGCAGCAAGAGAGAGCAGGAGGCAGGGCTTGTCTATCGTTTTAAACGTCTGTCGATACTTCGTCTGAAGCAGTCGATACAGGAATCCATGGAGCGTATGGAAGCAGAGCGCAGTGATATTGCGCTGCAGAAGCAGAGCCTGCAGGAATTAGAAATGAAAAAAGCCGGGTATGAAAGCAGCTATGATGAGATCAACCGCCGGATTTTAGGCAGCGGTTATACAGAATTAGAAAAAGAACTGTCAGGGTTAGAGGAGCTTTTGCACCGTTTAGAACGAAGCAGAAGCCGTTTTACCTACCTATCCGGTGAGCTTGCAAAATGGGAGGACGAGGAAGTGGCGTCCAACCAGATCATCTGGGATATTGAGAAATTCCGGAGCGGAAGGATTACCGGAGAAGAAATTGCACGCTTAAAACGGAACCTTTCCGAGGTGCAGAAGGAGGTAGAAAAGCAGCGTCAGGAAGCAGCCTCCGAAGCAAGGGGACTGAAAAAAGAAATCGACATCATTGAGGGGGAATTAGCAGAGCTTCGCCTTGGCAGGAAAGCCTACCCGAGAGAAGTCGAAGACGCCAGACGTTCCATTCAGCGGGGATTATACGATATATACGGCAAAACCATTCCGGTGCATATTTTAGCAGACCGGATCGACATTAAGGATGAAAAGTGGCGGAATGCCATTGAAGGATACTTAGGCGCAAATAAGCTTTCCCTTTTGGTCGGGCCGCAACATACCATGTCTGCCATGGAAATCTACGAATCCTTAGATGCCAAAAAGTTCTGGAGGATTTCTCTGGTAGATACCAAGCGTCTGATGGACGGTGCATTTCAGGCGAAGGAAGGTGCATTAGCAGAAGAGATTTTAGCGGAAGAAACCTATGTACAGGCATATGTAAACTTTCTTTTGGGAAATGTTAAAAAATGTGGTTCCGTCGAAGAACTCAGACAGCAGAAGATCGGAGTTACCGCAGAATGTATGCTTTATCAGAATTTCCAGCTTCGCCGTTTAAATCCCGACAACTATACCCGTCGGGCATTTATCGGAGAAAAGAGTATGCAGAGACGGAGAAAAGAGCTGCAGAACCGTTTGGAGGAGCTTTCTACCCGTAAAGAAGAATTTGATGCCGAAGCAGAAGATGCAAGAAGACTTTTAGATTATGAATATTTAGGCAGGGACGCCGGGGAATATTTAGAGCTTTGTCAGGATTTAGCAGAAGAACAGGAAAAAGTGAAACGGAAGAAGAAAATCGAGAAGAAGCTTCAGCAGATCGGTGCGGATTCCGTAGATGTATTAAAAGCACAGTTACAGGAAATCCGAGAGAAGCAGCGGGAGATTGAAGCACAGATGGATACGTGCAAGTATCAGATCCACGATAAGGAGAACCGGATTGAAAAATTCAGACAGCAGAATATAGAGCAGAATGAAGAGCTTGCGCAGAAACAGAGAGAATTATCAGGCTCTGTGCTTTTCGAGGAAGAATTTAAGACATATCTCAAAGAGATGGGAAAGACTTCTTACGATAAACAGATTTCCCTTGTGACATCAGAATTAGAAAAGGCAGGAGAAGAGAAGGAGAAAGCCAGGAATGGCCTGGTGGATATTCGTACCGGGTATCTGCAGAAGCATCCTGCAAGAGAATTTTCAGCCAGTGAAGAAAAGAATGATGCGTACCAGAAGCTGTTAGATGAGTTGTCTTGCGATAAGATTTTAGATTATGAAGCTAAGGCAGCGGAGCAGGCAAAGACCGCCGCAGAGCATTTTAAGGAGGATTTTGTCTATAAAATCCGAAGTGCCATCAAAGAAGCTTATATCCGAAGAGACGAATTGAACCATATTATAAGGAATTTAAACTTCGGAAAAGACCGCTATCAGTTTAAGATTACCAGAAATAAGGGCAGTGACGGGGCATATTACGATATGTTCATGGATGAAAGCTTAGAGATTTCACCGGACAGCTTATCCGGTTCTATGGCAAATCAGGTCAATCTTTTTTCTATGGAGCATGAGAACCGTTACGGCAGTCTGATCAATGAGCTGATACATATTTTCATTCCGCCGGAAAATGCTGATGCTAAAACGGAAGAGGAAGCAAGGCTGAATATGGAACGTTATGCCGACTACCGTACCTACCTTTCCTTTGAAATGGAACAGATTGTGGAAGGCGAAGAGCGGCTTGTGATTGGTCTTAGCAAAATGATTAAGAAGAACTCCGGAGGAGAGGGGCAGAACCCGCTTTATGTGGCACTGCTTGCCAGCTTTGCCCAGGCATACCGGATTCAGCAGTCACCGAAGCTGCAAAGGCGGCCGACAATTCGTCTGGTGGTGTTAGACGAAGCTTTTTCGAAGATGGATGCAGAAAAGGTGGCAAGCTGTATTGAGCTGATCCGCGGACTTGGTTTTCAGGCAATTATCAGTGCGACCAACGATAAGATACAGAATTACTTAGAGAACGTAGATAAGACCTTTGTCTATGCAAATCCCAACAAAAAGAGTATTTCCATTCAGGAGTTTGAGAAAAAAGAGTTTTCTGAGATTGCAGAAAATGAGGTTTCTTAAAACAGCATTTTTTGCGGCGATAAGGACAAAACGCACAAATTGGAAATGAAAAATTGTGGAAAATTACGAAAAGAAAATTGTTTAGTAAAATAAATTGAAAAATTTACTAAAAGTAGGTAAAGTAATAAGTAGGAAGGAAAAACGGTCCTAATATTATTCACTAAGGGAGGTACTATATGAAACAAAAATTGAAACGATGTTTAGCAGCAGTTTTATCATTAGCTATGATATTTACACTGCTTCCGTCGATTGAAGCAAAGGCAGACACAATAGGAATTACGACAAAGATTTCCGTTGACAAGTTCGAAGTGTCCGGAGTGCAGAATGAAGAAGATAATCTGATTGCGACAAATGAGCCTGGGAATACGAATGGTTCCGAGTATTCTGCAGCACTTGAAATAGGTGTGACAGGAGATGCCGCAGAAGGTCCACTTGGCAGTGCAAGAGTCGGCGGACTGGCATTCGCATTGCCGACAGATGGATCGATTGATCCGGAGTTGCTCTGCAGTGCAACACTGACGATCAATACGACCGGAGTAAATCAGAACTTAGGTAGCAGAAGTACAAAAGCAGGATTATTTTTGGTAGATCCGGACTGCTATGATACTATGAAAACGGATACCAGTGATAATGCAGCAACCACTTATCCTGCGTTAAATGATGATTACAGTAAAGCGGCAACCGTTTATTCAAATGAATGGATTTCTGCAACGAATCTTGGAGAGAAGACATTCGATGTAACAGAATGGGTGCAGGATGCCATTGAAAATAAGGATTCTCATGTGATTTTCAGACTTCAGACAGTTTTATCCGGATTCCTTGTATCAAAGAAAGGCACAGAGAATGAGCCGACATTATCTATCACTACAATGACAGAAGGGGAAGCAGTTGCAGCAGTAAGAGAAAAGCTGACACTGCCGGAAATTGTACGGAAAGATATTACATTACCGTCAACAGGTGATTATGGAACAACAATTACATGGAGTTCAGACAATACTGCAATTACGGAAGCGGGAGTTGTAACCAGAGGAGATGAGGATGTAGTTGTAAAGCTGACAGCAACCATCAAAAAAGGTGAGACTTCTGATACAAAGACATTTTCTGTAACAGTAGGAAAGAATTTTGAAGATGGTCTGATTGCATCTTACATATTTGGAACGGACGAGGGGTCTGTAATTACAGTTACAGATCAGACAGGCAATGGTTTTGATGCCGAATTAAAGGGCACAGGTGCAAAGGAAGCAGATGGAATACTGACCCTTCCGGGCGGTGAAGCAGGTTCGGATGCCGCTTATGTGGAGCTTCCGGGCGAAGTGTTCGAAGAACAGGATACGCTTACCATTACAACCTGGCTGAAGGATGAGATCGATGACGCTGATTATGCGGCAATGTTTTTCGGAACAAAGTCAAGCTATGTCGGAGAGTCAACAGACCCGAGTAGGCCGTTAAATTACTGGCTGTTAAATCCGTCTAAAGGCGGCTGCTTCAAATCTGTATGGACAGACGGCGATAATGCATCTGCACCGTACAGCACAGAAACAGCAGTATCCACTGCAAAGACGAATGATGAATGGGCATTGTATACAACCGTAATTACACCGACCAGCATCAAAGGATATTATAACGGTGTGGAAGTATCCAGTGCAGAGAAGACAAAGACAACCTCAGATTTCGGCACAGATTTAGTAGCATTTATCGGCCGTTCTTCTTATAATGATGTATTCTATCAGGGCGGTGTTTATGGTGTAAAGGTATATGAGAAAGCTCTGACACAGGAAGAAATCTGGAATGAGTATTATGAGAATTATCCGGCATCAGCAGTAACACAGCAGGATTTGTTTGACAGAACAAAAGAAGAGCTTGAAGCAGTTATGCTGGATGAGAATGAAAGTGCAGATTCTGTAGTGAAACCGCTTTCTTTCCCAAGTGAGAAAAATTATATTCAGCTTACCTGGACACCTTCTGATACAAGCGTAATCGATGCGAAAGGTAAGAATGTGTACACCAGAGAAACAGCATCAACCATCACAGTTACTGTAACAGGAAAGTATAACAGTACCCAGGCATTTGCAGAGGATATTGAGATTACCGTGGAAAGTGCCATCCGTAAGGACGCAGAAGCATTATCTTCCATCACGATTCCGAATGCGGATAATATCAGAGGCAACATTACGCTTCCGGCAGCCGGAACATATGGTACGCCGATTCAATGGACATCTGACAAGCCGGAAATTATCAGTGTTGAGGAAAAAGAAAATTCCGGTTATGACAGCACGCCTGCAGGCGTTGTGACAAGACCGGCGACGGAAACAGAAGTAACTTTGACAGCAAGTATAGCAGGTATTGATACAATAGCAGGCATTAAAGTAACTGTAAAGCCGGCTGCAGCAGAGATCGCAGAGGAAGACTTAACAGACTATGTAATGGCATATTTTGTCGGTGACGGCGCAGGACAGGAGAAGATATATCTCGCAACCAGCCGTGACGGATTGAATTGGGAAGAAATCAATAATGCAGATGTATTTATTGAATCTACTTTAGGAGAACAAGGTCTTCGTGATCCTTTCATCTTCCGTTCCGCAGAGGGCGATAAGTTCTATATGATTGCAACGGATTTATGTATCGGTGCAGGTAAGGGCTGGACGGCAGCTCAGGAAGCAGGCAGTCAGGCAATCATGGTTTGGGAGTCTGAAGATTTAGTAAACTGGAGCGAACAGCGTATGGTAACAGTCAGTGCTGAAATTGAAGCAGGCTGTACATGGGCTCCGGAAGCATACTATGATGATAAGACAGGAGAATACATTGTATTCTGGGCATCTAAAGTAAAGGCAGATAACTACAGCAAGCAGAGATTATACTATGCTAAGACAAGAGATTTCTATACATTTACAGAACCGCAGGTATGGATTGACATGGATGGAATCAGCACAATTGATACTACGGTTGTTCGTGATGATAACGGAACCTATTATCGTTTTACAAAGAATGAAAATGACGGCCAGAAACGTGTATTTATAGAAAAATCTGACTCTATGTTAGGCGAATGGACATCTGTATCTTCTACAAGCTTATACAATGAGCAGTGGGTAGAAGGTCCGTGCTGCTTTAGATTCAATTCTGATGACAGAGAGAGTGCAGGAGCTGAGTGGTGCTTATTATTAGACAACTATGGTTCCGGCGGATATTATCCGGTAGTAACAAGTGATTTAAGCGCAGATGAAGTAGAGTTTACAAAGATAAATGCAAATCTGCCGAGTGTTCAGAAACCGCGCCATGGTACCGTAATGCCGATTACAACGGAAGAATATCAGGCATTGATGAATGAATATGGAACCATAACTGTTTCAGATGAGGGTGTGCCGGATTATGTGAAGATTGGTTATGAGCTTCCGGAAACAGTAGAAGTGACAATTGGAGGAGAAACAACAAAAGCAGCAGTTACATGGAAGAATACATCTGAAGACTTTACAGAAGCAGGTGAAGTGACTGTTACCGGAACTATCCCATCCATAAATAACCGTGAAATTACAAAAACAGTGGAAGTAGTTTCTGACGATCTGATCTATTTTATTGATGCAGGTGTAGGAAGCTGGAATGAAGATATGTCAGAGTCCAATGCTTACAACAAAGTATCTAAGATCGGAGGCATTGCACTTCGGAATGAAACCGCAGATCAGAAATATGAGGAAGGAAGCTGGGGAATCGTTGGTGATGATGAAGTAGTAGGAAACCGTACATCTGCAACAGATTCTATCTATACAAACGGCTGGTGGGCAAAGAGTGATCAAAATTGTGAGTATATTCTTCCGTTGGAAAGCGGAACCTATACAGTGACCGGCTA
>CAYWXJ010000082.1:0-9825 GCA_964462405.1 uncultured Eubacterium sp. | reverse complement strand
GTTATTTCACTGTTCAGTTATCAAGGTCCGTTTCTTGTCGTTTTCCGCGACAGCTCTAATATTCTATCATAGCGCTACCGCTTTGTCAACAACTTTTTCAACTTTTCTTCGCATCCGTTTTTCTTTCTTACGGTCAGCCAATAAATAATATCATGTGTACAAGCATCTGTCAAGAACTTTTTCCACTTTTTCGACATTATATTTGCCTGCGAGCGGAGAAGGAGGGATTTGAACCCTCGCGCCGCTATTAACGACCTGCACCCTTTCCAGGGGTGTCCCTTCGGCCAGCTTGGGTACTTCTCCGAATTAAAAAATCTTATTCAATTATGATTACAGAGTAATCAAGCGGAGAAGATGGGATTCGAACCCATGTGCCCTTTCGGACAAACGGTTTTCAAGACCGCCTCGTTATGACCGCTTCGATACTTCTCCATATTTTTACACCCGCTTCACAAATCAGCGCAAAAATGATTTTAGCACCATATATACCTATTTGTCAACAGCTTTTTTGTGTTTTTTGCAAATTATTTTTTGCTTTGTTTTTACAAAAAATTTCTTCTCTTACTTTTTCCAGAAATCAGACCTGTTGAGGAACGCTTCTGCAATCGTCATATCTTCCGGTGTGGTGATTTTTATGTTCTCATAGCTTCCGCGGATTAGTTTGACTTTGGTATAACCTCCATACTCTATTACCATGGCATCATCTGTTATTCCCTCTGGCTGTTCTGCTAAGACTTTTTGATACGCTTTTAACAGCAAGGAATAAGAAAAGGTCTGTGGTGTCTGAATCTGCCATACACTCTCCCGTGCCGGTATTTTTATTGCAAAGTTCTCTTTGTCTGCAATTTTTATCGTATCTTTTACCGGCATTCCTATGGCACAGGCATGATATTCTTTTACTGCTTCTATAGAAGCATTTATCATTTCCTGTGTAAGAAACGGACGCGCACCATCATGAACCAACACATAGCTGCATTCCCCTGCCGCTAAAAGCCCGGCATAAACAGAATGATAGCGTTCCGCTCCTCCCGGTACAATATTTGTCACTTTATCTATATGATATTTTTGAATAATTTCTTTATGACAATACTCCTTTTCATTTGTAACTAAAATGATTTCATCTACACAGCTTTTCTGAAACGTTTTTAATGAATAGGAAAGAACGGGGTGATCTGCTAAAAGCATATACTGCTTTTTACAGCTTCCTCCCATTCTCTTTCCGCTTCCTCCGGCGAGCACAATTGCAGTTATCTTATCTTTTTGCATTTATCTCTCTCCTAATTTCAGATTTGGAACAGCATTTAAATCAAGTCCGGAACGTATACCGGAAAGATAGTCATAATACGCAGCCGCTCCTATCATTGCTGCATTGTCTGTGCACAAAACGGGCGACGGACGATAAAACGCCACACCACGTTGTCTGCAGGCCTCTTCAACTGCTTTCCGAAGCGTACCGTTTGACGCAACACCGCCTGCAATGGCAAATTTCTTCATACCCGTTTCTTCTAATGCTCTTACAATATTTCCTACTAATACATCAATGACCGCCTGCTGAAAGGAAGCTGCCACATCCGCCTGAATGATTTCAATTCCTTTCATCTGACAGCCATTCAGATAGTTGAGCACTGCTGATTTCATACCGCTGAAACTAAAATTGTATGCATCTCCTGCGACATGTGCTCTCGGAAAATCAATGGCTTTCGGATTGCCCTCATGGGAAACTTTTTCGATTTTAGGCCCTCCCGGATAGCCTAAGCCGATGGCCCTGGCTACTTTGTCGAAGGCTTCTCCTGCTGCGTCATCCATAGTTCTTCCTAATATCTCATATTTGCCGTAATCTAAGACTTTTACTAAATGCGTATGGCCGCCGGATACTACCAGACACAGAAACGGGGGCTCTAATTCTTTGTTCTCGATATAATTAGCACTGATGTGTCCTTCTATATGATGTACACCTATCAGCGGAATATTCTTTGCATAACTGATTGCTTTCGCCTCTGCAACTCCCACTAAAAGTGCACCTACAAGTCCCGGACCGTAGGTGACTCCGATTACATCTATGTCGTCTAATGTCATTTTCGCTTCTGTTAAAGCTTCTGTTATGACCTGGTTTATCTTCTCGATATGCTTTCTCGAAGCAATTTCCGGTACCACTCCTCCATACAGCGTATGCAACGCTATCTGTGAGGAAATAATATTAGACCTGACATCACGTCCATTCACAACAACTGCTGCCGCTGTTTCATCGCAGGAGCTTTCGATTGCAAGAATACGGATGTCTCTTTTACTGCTCATTTTCTGTAGTATCTCCTTTTTCTAATTCAAACGCTAAAATCTTCCATCTGTCTTCTGCATCTTTACGGAGAACATAATTCTGGCTGCTCTTCGTAAAGCCATCATCATCCCGCACAAAATAGGAAGCTGTAACATATGCGCATTCGGCTCCTTCGATCGTCGCGAATTTTACTTCATTCGTGTCGCAGACAGACGCATTATTGATGGTTCTGTTCTTTTCATGATAACTTTCTACTTCTGTTTCTACGCACAGATAATATTGCTCAGCAGGATTATTTGCCGCCAGCTCTTCGTCCATTAATGCCAATGCCTGATCTGCTAACTGCCGAAATTCTTCTTCGGTATATTCTTCATTATAATAGCAGCATAAGATCCGGTTATATAATTTCACTACCTCTCTTGGTGTTGCCGGATACGCATCTCCATCGAGATCTTTTAATATTACTTTCTGAACTTCTGTCAAATCTGTTTCTTTTGATGTTTCACTCTTATTGGAAAGATAATAGTAATATCCTACCACCAGACTAATACAGATAATGCCGATTACAACAACTCTTATTTTCTTCATAGGCTTATTCCTCCTTAAAATCCAATTCCACAGTTCTTCCGTCAAATCCAAGGCTTGCAGCTTCAAATATCTGTTTTACTGCAGGCATGTAGGACTCCGCATGTACAAGTGAGGGACTAAAGTGTGTCAGCCACAGCTCTTTTACAGATGCTTTCTTTGCGATTTCTGCTGCTTCATAAAAAGTCATATGTTTGTACTGTTTTGCTTTTGCAATCTTTTCTTTTTCTGCATACATACCTTCGCAGATGAACAAATCAGATTCTGCTGCCGCTTTTTGGATTCCTTCCGTAGGTCTTGTATCTGTGCAATAGGTCACCTTAATGCCTTTTCGCGGCGGTCCTAGTACCATATCCGGCGTAAAGACTTTTCCTCCATCCTCAATGGTCTGTCCGTGCTGCAGAAGGCTCCAGTATCTCTGCGGTATTTCATTCGCTTTTGCCCGCTCTACGTGAAATCTTCCGGTTCTTGGTATTTCTATACTGTATCCGTAGCAGACGATATTGTGATTTACACGGAATGCATGAATATGATAACCTGCAATTTCAATCTCTTCCCCCGGAGAAGTCAATTCGATATAACGAATTTCAAAAGGCAGCTCCGGTGCAATGGTTCGGAGTGCGCCTACAACCCGCTCTAATCCTTTCGGTCCTATCATGGTCAAAGGCTCTGTACGTTCCGCATTTCCCATAGTCAAAAGAAGTCCCGGTAATCCGCTGATATGGTCCGCATGATAATGGGTAAAACAGATAACGTCAATGGGCTTAAAACTCCATCCCTGCTCTTTGATTGCTATCTGCGTTCCTTCTCCGCAATCTATCAAAAGACTGCTGCCATTATATCTTGTCATTAATGCTGTCAGCCAGCGATATGGAAGCGGCATCATTCCGCCGGTTCCAAGTAAACATACGTCTAACATTCTATCTCCTAATCTATTCTGATTTTTCTTCTATTAGATTCATTACATAAGCATCTTCATGGAGTTCTTTATAAAAATCCTTACGAATGCCCTGCCTGATAAAACCATGTTTTTCATAAAGATGGATTGCCGCCTCGTTAGAAACCCGCACTTCCAGAAAGAAACGATGCACTCCATTCCTGCCTCCTTCCGCAATCAGTTCCTGCAGCAGTTTATCTGCAATTCCCTGTTGTTGAAAATCCGGCCTGACAGCAACGTTGATAATTTCCCCTTCGTCTGCCGCCATATAAAGCCCGCAGTATCCCAATACGGTATCGTTCTCTACTGCCAGTAAAAAACAGGCATTCTCCATCGGCAGTGCCTCTGCAAACCCCTGTCTGCTCCAGGGACTCACAAATACGGCTGCGGCAATGGCTGCGACCTGGTCTAAATCCGGCTCAGTCATTCTTCTAATTTGCAGCATTTTCTTTCTCCATTCTCTCACGTTCTGCCTGGGAAAGTCTTAAATATTCCGGTCTGTGCTCGGCAGCATCCATGACCCTGTCCTGTGCATAATACTGCTCAGCCAATGCGGCTACTGCTCCCGCCCTCTGCTTGTTGATGTGTGCCGGTGCAAATGTATAAGCTGTTTTACAGTTTTCTACTATATAATCTTTAAATACCGGAACACCATCGCCTAAAAATACTACCGGTCTTCCTATATGATTTATTTCGGCTATTATGGTTTTTATCTCAACCGCACACTGCTCTTTTAACACCTGCATTTGATTCCCTTCGAATTGATACAATCCGGTATAGGTCTGATTCCTTCTGGCATCCATAAGCGGACACACTATATCGCGGTGTCCGCACAAATTATAGGCAAGAGCATCTACCGTCGGTATCTGAATGATTGGTTTCTCTAATGCCAGTGCCAGTCCCTTTACTGTTGCAGAGCCAATCCGAAGCCCGGTAAAAGAGCCTGGTCCGCCTGCTACTGCAATAGCATCTATTGAATTTAAATCTAATTCTATCATCTTTGCCAGTTCATCTAACATCGGAAGCAGCGTCTGGGAATGCGTCTTTTTATAGTTCATTGTATACTCACCCAGCAAATTCTCATCATTGACAACTGCTACACTTGCTACCAGACCGGAGCTGTCTATTGCTAATATTTTCATGCGTCTACCTCTGTTATTGTGATTTTTCGATAGTCAAAACCTTTTTCGAGATCTTTTTCTATGGTAATCTCTTTTCTCTTCTCCGGAAGTATTTCTGTAATCCGGTTTGCCCATTCTATCATTGTCAGACCTTCTCCGTAAAAATAATCCTCGTATCCGATCTCGTCCATCTCTTCAATGCCCCCGATCCGGTACACATCAAAATGATAAAACGGCATTCTTCCGCTGTCATATACCTGTACAATGGTAAATGTAGGGCTGTTCACCGGCTCTGTTATCTCAAGCCCTGCTGCGATTCCCTGGGTAAGAACGGTCTTCCCTACGCCTAAATCTCCGATTAATGTGTATACATCTCCCGGTTTTGCATCTTTTCCTAACTGCCTGCCTAACTTCGCAGTTTCCTCCGGTGAGAATGTTTCATATATTGTCTGCATAATCTATCCTCTTATTTCATTTTGCATCTGTATTTCGGCAGATGCGCTTTTGCTATCTCCCGTAATTTCTCATACTGCCCCTCAATCTGATTCTTTGGTATAATGTAAGCATTGACACGATTACTGTACACATATACACTGCTTCCGGTGGAGATTATCTTATAAACCTGCTCCCAGGACAAATCTGCTGCGGCTTCATTCTGTGAAGTGTGGATTCCGGTGTCATCTACTACATAATGCAATGCTTTCCGTAGTTCCTCGGACATTAAGAACTGCCGCTTAGAACGCAGATACAAATTCAACGGCATATAAAAAAGAAACAGTATTCCGAATACAGCATATAATATGGTATAGGACAAGCTTACAGAGTCATAGGTCTTAGCTGCTACAAAAAAGCTTAAAACAGCCAACACAATAGAGATTATCCCCTGACTTCCTGTATATGCATGATACATACTGAAACGATACATATCCCTGCCGGTCAATGTTATATCAAATTCTATCTTCATGCCAAACCTCCTGCTCGTTCATATTGAGAAGTATAGCATTGTTTCATGGATTTCACAAGTTCCGGTTGAAAAGGACTGCTTTTCCCATTTTTCAACAATTCAAATACAATTCGACAAATTACAGACTTTTTTCGTCATTATTTTTTCATATTTTCACATTTGAAATGTCAATATTTTTTTTCTTGTTTTTTCAAATAATGTCAACTTTATCGCAAAGTAACAAAACATCTGTTCTTGTTTTTCCGTAAAAAAAGCACTTTTTCATTGTCTATTTTTGTGGATAATGTGGATAACCTGGTGTATAACTTATTTTTTTCTGATTTTGGGCATTTTTAAATGTGGATAACTTTCCACACTCTTCCACATTAATTTTTTGATTCGATTCATCTGTTTTTGACATAAATTTACATTTTGTGCATTTTGCATAATTACCTTTTTAGAACGGTGCATTTTGATTTTGCAGGAATTTATTTTTAACTTGCATTTGTGCTACTATTCAGATTAATCTGTTTTTTTCCTCACTCATGAGGAAGGTTTCACTCTGCGCACCTACAGGAGCTGCCACTGGCAGCTCCCTTTGGATGCTTTGGCAGCTCTCTTTGGATGCTTTGGCAACCAAAAAACCACCTTCACAGCAATAAGCTGCGAAGGTGGTCTGCTATACAATTATATATTAACATTTAGAAAATTCTTCTTACCGCCAATATCGGTTTATAATCAATCGGAGAAGTATATTTGATACCGGATTCCGGTGTACTTGCATGAACGATTGTATTATTGCCTACATAGATTGCAACATGACCGCTATAACAGATAATATCACCCGGCTGTAAATCAGATGTACTTACCCCATATCCAACCCCGCACATTGCAGATGAAGAATGAGGAAGGCTCACACCAAATGCTGCATATACTGCCATAACAAAACCGGAACAGTCAGCACCGTTTGTCAGGCTTGTACCACCATATACATAGGGGTTGCCAACGAACTGACATGCATAATTTGCAACTGCACTTCCGCCGGAACCGCTTGGCGCGGATGCCTTGCCTGAGGAACTGCTCTTTGAGGAAGTCTTCTTAGCTGCCGCTGCCGCCGCTGCCGCTTCTCTCTCTGCCTCTTCCTTTGCAAGTCTGGCTTCTTCTTCCGCCTTGGACTCTGCTGTAACAAATTCAATGGACATGCTTACATAATCATTCGATACATACCCTTCGCCTTCTTCTATGGATACCTTTGTCCATCCCTCTACGGATTCATCGGTCACTGTCAATTCTTCCTGATCCGGAACCATTCCTAAAACATCTGATTCTATCGTCGGCTCTGTACGGACAAATAAGGTCTCTGTATGTACAGTTGCCACGCGTCTGCTTACCTGTTTTGCAAGCTCTTCATCCCCGCAGACTACAAACTCGCTCTTTACATAACCGGTTACATTACCGGAAGTAATCTGATACCAGTCTCCTTCTGTTGCCTGAACGGTTGCTGCCGAATTATTATATAACTTGCCAACAACGTTGCCCTCTTCACTTGCTGCATCCCTGACATTTACATAATTGTCTACCTGGGCAATCGCAATATCGGCATATTCAGACTTCTTCTCTTCAACAGTCTCTGCTGCCTGTCCCAAAGCAGTATCTGCTGTCTCTTCTGCATCTGCCGTACCCTCTGCTGCCGCTTCTTCTGCTGCAGCGGAAACACAGTCAGCTACCTTTAAGGATATGCCTGCGGAAGTAGTGGAAAAGCTGCTCTTTGCTTCATCTGACAACGCTACTTTCATAATTGCGGCTGCTCCTGCTACCGGTACTTCAGCACAAACAAAAGAAGGGGCACTGCAAAGTGTCATTGTAGCTGCCATACAGCATGCTGTGATACGAAGAGCCTTACGATTCATATTCATGAAATGTTATCCTCCAAAGTTTACATTTTTATCTTCTATGTGTTACAAAATTGTTACATTTATTACGTGCCTATTATAACAAATCGTTTCTTTTGCGTCAACCCTATTCTGTAAAGAGTCTGCATTCAATTTAATACAATCTGCCATCTCATTACAATTTTCGGATGGCTTTGTCTGTAATTTCTATCTTCCGTTCTTTATAAAGATGTCCTACCGCGCGTTTAAACGCATTCTTGCTCATCTGCATCTCCCGTTTGATGACCTCCGGTGAAGCCTTATCATTAAAAGGAAGTACTCCGGCATACTCATCAATCACCTGCAGGACTTTCTGCGCATCTGCATCCATCTGAAGATATGCTTTTTCCCGCAAAGTCAGATCCAGCTTGCCATCCGGCTTTACATTTGTGATTCTTGCTTCAATTATATCCCCGATCCGCAGATGGCTGCAGTCCTCAAAGGAGGGTATCATAGCTGAATATTTATCATCTACCGCAACGAAGGTTCCAAAATTGCCGCTAAATTCATATACCCTTCCGGATACATTTTCTCCCTTCTGGTAAGGTGCATCTTTTTCTAACAGGTCATAGATTCCTTTCATACTGGCGCAAAGTCTGCGGCTTTTATCTATATATAAAGTAACTAAGATTTCGTCTTCCGGCTGTACCTTTCCTGTCATTTCTTTAAATGGAAGAAACAGATCTTTTTCTAATCCCCAATCCAGAAACGCACCGATTTTTCCAATTTCAAGCACTTTGAGCACAGCAAATTTTCCCAATGTAATGTATGGCTCGTTTGTGGTGGCGATCAAGCGGTCTTTCGAGTCTTTATACAAAAAAACTTCCAGTTCATCACCAATCCTGACGCCTTGGGGAACCTGTTTTTCCGGAAGCAGTACCCTTGTTTCATCCTCCGGTCTTTCTGCTAAATAGATGCCAAACCCTACTTTTTTGATTACGAAAAGCTTTTGTTTTTCTCCTAATTTCATACCTTATCCTCCATAAATTCTATAATCGCATACGGTATTCCTGCATCATTTTCCAGGGATACTAACACCTGATGCTCCTGTATTTTTAACCGGGGATAAATCACATCGGCTAAAACGGCAGCTCTTTTATATTCTACCCGAAGCTGCTGCACTTTAAAGCCTTCCGGGAGATACTCTTCTGCCATCATGACATATTTGCTGTTATTTACATGCTGGTTGGTGTCTATATGAAATCTGCCTATCTTCACCGGTTCTTTGGGCTGCATATCTTCTTCTAACTGTATTTTTCGGTCCGCGGTTTCCATCTCATAGGGCGGCTCTAATTTGTAGCCTTCTACGACCTCCTTCGGCACCCGCACAGGGCGGCCGCTCACCGTATCTAAATACGCCCACACAGAATTAGCATAAACAATCACTTCGCCCCGTTCGTCTTCTATTTTAAAGTTACGGCTTCCCATAAATCCTTTAAAATCGTAGGGCCAGGTATATGCAAAAATCTTTTCTACCATTTTCGGATAACGGTTGATAACCACCTGCCAGGAAGAGAGTACCCATGCTCTGTGATGCTGTTCTAAGTAATCAATTCCAAGCCCCAACTCTTCCGAATGAAATGTACAGCAGTCCTGTAATATATCCAAAACTGCCGGCAGGGTCATATGTCCGCCTGCATCAATTTCACTATATCTTACCACACTGTCAAAACAAAACATTTTTATGCCTCCCGTCAAAACCGCCTGCGTCAAACTTCCACTTATGCGAATGCGCATCACCAGCGCAAGTACCTTTCATGCTATGGAATTTCCCATATCATGAAAAAAGCATCACTTACGTGATGCTTTTCCAAACTGGCCCACAAGGATTCGAACCTTGAAATGACGGAGTCAGAGTCCGTTGCCTTACCATTTGGCGATGGGCCAATACATTTTTAAGGTATTGTTTCAATCAACAATGGCTATTATACATATCCAAAAAGAAATTGTCAACACTTTTTTTCAAAAATTGCTTATTTTCCTTTTCTGTAAGAGTAAATGCCACTTCTCCACTAGCAGTTTTCAAAGTGGAA
>CAYWXJ010000081.1:0-9847 GCA_964462405.1 uncultured Eubacterium sp. | reverse complement strand
TTGGAATAAAGGATTTTCCGGAAAGACCGAATTTACGGAAAATTCTATCCATAATAAATGCAACTCTCGCCATATATCCACATGCTTCCAGGAAAGCAAGGAAAATAAACAATACTAACATCTGTGGTACGAAACCAAGCACAGCGCCAACACCGGCTACGATACCATCTAAAATCAATCCCTGCAGCCAGTCTGCACAGCCGACAGCATTCAATGCACTTTCTACCAGAACCGGAATACCAGGAATCTCAAGCCCGAATAAGCTCCATCCATCTCCGAACACACCGTCATTCGCCCAGTCAGTTGCCCAGGTTCCTACCGTAGTTACAGATACATAATATACGATAAACATAACTACTGCAAAAATCGGCAGTGCAAGAATACGGTTCGTTACGATTTTATCAATCTTATCCGATACAGTTAATGTACGTGCTTTGTTCTTCGTACAGCATTCACCGATAATAGAAGAAATATATACATATCTCTCATTGGTAATAATACTTTCCGTATCATCATCAAAGGCTTTCTCTAAAGCCTGAATCTCTGCCATCACATTCGGCACATCAGATAACTGTTCTGCAATTTTATCATCCCGCTCTAACAGCTTGATTGCAAAGAATCTCTTCTGCTCTGACGATACACCAGCTACCAGCTTATCTTCTACGGAATGAATGGCATCTTCTACTTCATTTGCAAACTCATGGACAATTTGCACACTCTTCTTTTTCTGTGCCAATGCAACCGCTTTTTCTGCTGCCTTTGTAATTCCTTTTCCTTTTAATGCGGAAATTTCTACTACTTCACAGCCTAACTTTTTACCGAGTTTGTCAATATGTATCCGGTCACCGTTCTTCTCCACCAGATCCATCATATTAACCGCCATAACAACCGGAATGCCAAGCTCTATGATCTGTGTTGTCAGATACAGGTTACGTTCGATATTTGTTCCGTCTACAATATTAATTATCGCATCCGGTTTCTCTGTCAACAGATAATTTCTTGCAACTACCTCTTCTAATGTATATGGGGACAAAGAATAAATTCCCGGCAAGTCAATAATCGTTACATCCTTGTGTCCCTTTAACTTACCTTCCTTTTTTTCAACGGTTACTCCCGGCCAGTTCCCAACAAACTGATTTGAGCCCGTGAGTGCATTGAATAATGTTGTTTTACCGCTGTTTGGGTTACCTGCTAATGCAATTTTAATTGCCATTTCCTTACTCCTCTCCTCGTCAAAACTGACTTTTCCTGTTATCTTGAATTTGTCAATTCTACTTTTGTATGTTTTGCCTACTTTAGATTAGTTCATGCTAACTTTTAGGCAAAAAATTATTCTATTTCAATCATTTCTGCATCTGCTTTACGCAAAGACAATTCATATCCGCGGACAGTCACTTCTACAGGATCACCGAGAGGTGCTACCTTCCTTACAAATACATCTACTCCTTTTGTAATTCCCATGTCCATAATACGCCTTTTTACCGGACCTTCACCGGAAAGCTTTTTCACTTTAACGGTCTCACCGCAGGCAGCTTCTTTTAATGTTTTCATAATAATCTCCTTATACCATAATCTTATTTGCCATGTCTTTTCCAATAGCAACCCGTGAATCCTTCACATTCACAATCATATTACCACCAATTTCAGATACAACGGTTACTGAACTGCCAATGACAAAGCCAAGATTCTCCAAAAATCTGCGGGTTTCTTCTTTTCCGCCCACTCTTTTGATTATATTCGGTTCTCCTTCTTTTACCATAGATAACGGCATCATTTTCTCCTCCTTTTGCACATACTCTTGTTGGTAATTTTACATTTCCTTTAAGTTAGTATATTCTAACGTTTATTAGCTGTCAAGAACTTTATTGATTTTTTTTCTCATATTTTTGTTATTTTTGTTATATCCGTATTCTTCAAATCTACAGGAGATAGCTGCGCTAATCGTTTTGACATCGTATGAAAACGAAAAAGCTGAGATACTAGAGATACCGATTTCAAAATGAAATATGAATTATTCTGATTAGAATACTGCTGTATCTTGCAAAGAGTTATCATAAATATTTTGAGCAGAATGGTCAAAAAAAGATTGAACCTATAAATTTTATAAAACTATATTAACATTAGTTTTGTATTTTTCCATAATTACTCTATCATTCTTACTATTTTTTTGTCGAAACAGTAATATTTTTATATACAACAAAAAACCCTCCATTGTAATTTCCTTCAACAACAGAGGGTTATATTGTCACCGTCCTATATGCTTTTGTCTAATATTTTCATCCTCTCTTCCCTTTATCCCAAATTTATCCCCATTTTAAATGATTTACCCAAACGCATCTTTTTTGCACAATGTTTACTTCTATGCGTTCGCATACTCATATTTCCAATTTAAATACTTCTGTTTAAAAGCAGTACTCCTTCTGGCGCTTAAGAATATGGTCGCCCCATTCTTTAAATTTAAATCCATACGATTGATTTTCTTTACCATATCCAAATTCACAATATACGATCTGTGACACCGAAAAAATGCTGTCCCTAAAAGCTCTTCAATCTCTGCCATTCCCATACTGCAGCAGAAGGTTTCATTCCAGGTATGAATACTCACATTTCTTTTTTCTGTCTCAACATATACAATTTCCTTTAACTCAAATATCTTTTCCCCCATACCGACAATCGGAACAACGATCCTTCTGTTTTTCTGAAATGTCTTTTTGACTGCTGTAACCGCTTCTTCTAATTCTTCATCTATATTTACTTTATCTAAATACCGGAAAGCATTTACCGCATATCCACGTTTTACCATCTCTGAATGGGTCGTCAGAATTATGATAATACTGTCCGGACTGTATTCGCCGTATTCCTCTGCAGTTTCAAACCCATCTCTTCCTTCCATTTCCACATCCAAAAATACAATATCAAATACTTCCTGCTCTTGTAAAAATGCATCTCCTGATGAATAAATCAAAATCTCTTCCTCCGGAAAATACGCTTTTACTTTTCTAAGTATGATTGTTCTCCAATTTTCTTCATCATCAATTAACGCTATTTTCATCGAAGCCTCCTGCACGATTTAATATGATTTTTACAATAAATCTCTGGTTCTCCGTCTGAATATCCATGTATCCATGATTTTTCTCTACACACACTCCCACATTTTCCAAACCGAAACCATGAAATTTCTGATCCTGCTTTTTGGTAGTTATCTTTCCATTTTTTATCAGAATTTCCCCTGCATAATCATTTTCTACAAGGAAAATAAGCTCTTCTGAAGTATAGCGGATATTAACAAAAATCTGATGCTCACTTCCTTCTCTGGCGGCCTCCTGCGCATTGCTCAGCAAATTAGAAAATACGGTGCAGAGATCATATGCAGACACCTGACATTGTACGGGGAAATGTCCCTTTACAGTCAGTTTTATTCCCTGACGTCTACATTCTGCATCATACTTATTTAATATAGCATCTACAATATTATTGTTTACGGAAATATTCGTTTCAAATGCCTCCATGGTTCCGTACATTTCTTTTAAATGCTGCCCCATTTCCTGATACATTCCCTTCTGCATGTAAGACTGCAATGCAAACATATGACTCCGCAGATCATGACGGAACTTTTTTGTTTCTGTCTCCCTCCATTCTAAATACTGATAATGTTCAATCTGTGCTTCTAAGTATTTCTCTGTCAGCTTCTCCTTTGCTCTGGAATCTTCTCTGGATACGATCAGCAATAACACCAGCAAAATCTGAAAAAACATACCTAAAACAACTATAATATACGCAATTCTCAAACTCTGTCTCTGCTCAAACTGCACCATTTCGATAACAGAATCTCCCAGCACGGTTAAAACATAGGTATCTGCCACTACAAGAACTGTAAAAAGTCCCATAAAGGGCAGACCGATATATTTTAACCTGCCTTTGCCGGCCTTTTTTAATCCCCAGCCGGTCAATAAGAGAAAACTCAATGTAAACAACTGTACATAAAAATCTGCTGCTGAACTTCCTCTTCTGTTTCCACTTTCTATAAATACATCTATCAAAGCATATGCCATTTCATCTAAGAGAGAAGTAACAAACATCGACCAAATACCTGCAAGCATCAATATTCCTTTTTTCTCATCATAGATTAAAATAAATATTCCCCAGACAGCCGTCACATATATCAAAACTGATACTATGGGTATCGGTATAAAAATGACTGTAATCGAAGCCAACACTGCAATGATTACCGACAGAATGCTCTTTTTTGTAAAAATTTTTCTGGAAAAAGAAAAGAATAATTCACTTAATATAATAAATTTCGACCAATGAATCATATCTAACAAAAGATTTGCACAAATAAACATATACTCCCTCCCCGCAACAGAATATAACAATTATTATAGCAAAAATTCTGTCAATATCAACAGGGTGGCAACATAGATTACATGCTTTCATTTGCCTATGCGTTAAATAAAATCCATAATACATAACGTATCATGACTTATCCTATCCTTTCCGTATATACTTTTCATATTATCCGGATAAGATAAGAATAATTATTCTGTTTTATTTGTAAATGAAATTTGCGCAAACGAGTCTTTTTTTGCGCAAATTTCACCTGCAAAAACCAAAATACTCACTCCTGTTGTAGCAAGTAAAAGCGGTTTATTCGAAAGATTGAACATTGTCAGCATTCTGTAAATTGCAGGACATGCAAAGGCAAGGTGTACAACTGCCATAAATAACGGCAGGAAAAATACCGTAAGCATTTGGGAATTGATGCTTCTTCTTATATCTCTTTTTGTCATTCCCACCTTCTGCATAATCGCAAACCGTGATTCATCTTCGCAGCCCTCTGAAATCTGTTTGTAGTAAATAATTAAAACTGCTGCAACAATAAATACAATACTTAAGATGATTCCTAAGAAAAAAATACTTCCGTCACTTACATAGTAATCTTCCCGGTTGTTTTCTAAGCTCTCACATCTATAGGACTCCAGTCCTCCTTCTCCATGATTTTGCAATTCCCCGAATACGCTTTGCATCTGCTCGAAGATTTGATTCTGCGTTTCCTCTTTTGCATCGGAATCAAATCCATAATACCATCTCAGCATACCATTATTCTCCGAAAGGTCTAACATCATTGGAACCGCAGTTCCATAATCAGAAACCACCACAAACATGGTGGGCATAACATCATCCATAAATATGGCAGCAATCCCTGCATCGTCAAAAATCTCTGTAAGATGAGCTGCAACACGAAATGTTCCTCCCTCATAAAATGAAATTGTATCATCCCAAAGCTCCAAATGTCTTGTGAAGAGCATTACCTCATCCCCGGACAACTGCGCATTTTCTCCTGTCATTCTGTTATAGTCAGCAAGAGAAATGATATAAATCTGAAACAGCTTTTCATACATCTGCATGCTAAACTCATCTAATGCATGTTCGTCCGTATTGATTTTATCTCCATCCAAAAATCCCATAGTAAAGACATACCGGTAATCCAGAAGGTTTTCTGCAATTTCATGATTATCCTTTAAAACCTGTGATACATTTTGTCTTAATAAATCTATATTTTCATCTTCCATTCCCTCTAAGGATTTCAATTCAGCTTTAACGGCAATGTCCCTCGGATAACGGGTATGCAGACTGTCTTCAGAACCAAAATACAGACAGGCAGAACCGGAAATCATAACCAGCACCATGGTTCCTAAGATACAGATGGACGCAAGTCCTGCCCCATTTCTTTTCATGCGGTACATCATGGAAGAAACCGATATAAAATGATTTGCCTTATAATAATATTTCTTCTTCCTCTGTAAAATTTTACAGAGCATAACCGATCCACTGACAAACAGCAGATAGGTTCCTATCATTACCATAACAACTGCAAGAAAGAAATACGAAAATGCAGCGAGCGGATTTTCAATGGAAACAGCTATATCGTAAGCTCCTGCAAGTAATACCAGCCCCAAGATTCCCAGTATCCAGTTAGCCTTCGGCGGCTTTTCTCCTGATTTTTCACTATTTAACAGTGCTATTACGTCAGATGTATGAAGCTGCCTTAATGCATTGCATAAAATCAAGAGAAAAATAGCAAAAAATATCAGTATTGTAACTGCAAAGGTCTCCAATGACACTGACAGATCATAATTAATTTCCGTACGCAGTATATTCATCAGTGCCAATTCTGCAATTTTAGAAAATGCTGCTCCAAGTCCCAGCCCGACACCGGCAGACAGAACAAATTCAATTATCGTTTCCCAGAATAGTATGAAGCTGATATTCTTCTTGCCCATTCCCAAAATGTTATATAGTCCGAACTCTTTTTTCCGGCTCTTCATTAAAAATGAATTTGTATAAAACAGAAATACTGCTGCAAAGATTCCAATCACCCATTTTCCGAATCCTAATATCATCCGAAGGTTATATGCCCCTTTCATAAGCTGCAGTCCCGGTGAAACCTGTAAGAAGGCAATTATATAGAACATCATAACCATTCCGATACAGGTGAAAATATACGGCAGATACAGCCGTCTGTTTTTCTTCATGCCATTCCATGCTAATTTTATATATAATCCTTTTTTCATGCCTGTTCACCACCTGTTGTCAGCATTGTAAGAGTATCTGAAATCATCTGATACATCTGTTCATTAGCATGATCGCCCCGATAGATTTGATGAAAAACTTCCCCATCCTTAATAAAAAGTACTCTGCCTGCATTGCTTGCCGCTTTTACAGAATGTGTAACCATAAGGATTGTCTGTCCGTTTTCATTGATTTTTCCAAACAGATGCAAAAGCTCCTCCGATGCTTTGGAGTCTAAGGCCCCGGTGGGTTCGTCCGCTAAGATCAGCTTCGGAGCTGTAATCAATGCTCTTGCCACTGCTGCCTGCGGTTGCTTTATCTAAGGCTGCTAAAATATTCAAAAGCGTGGTCTTTCCGGAACCGGATTCTCCCATAATTGCCACATATTCTCCCTGCTCCACACTGAAATTTACATTTTTTAATGCTTCCACTTTATTTCCGCCAAACCGGGTGGTATATACTTTTTTGAGTCTGCTTACTTCTAAAATGCCCATTACATAATCCTCCTTTGAATTTCTGTAATTATATTATCAAATAAGGGAACTGCAAGCTATCGAATCAGCTTACAATTCCCTTTTGAAATCTAACATTTTTGTAAGTTTTCTCTAATTAAAATAAAGGCATCTGCCGTCTGCCCGGTCAGTTAATTATTTTTCAAGCATATCCGAATTGCCGTTCCCTCTCCCATGACAGAAGCTGCCGATATATTATGCCCTAATTTACTGCATATCCGCCTGCACAGATACAAGCCGATTCCACTTGCTCTTTTATCACTGCGCCCGTTATATCCGGTATATCCCTTTTCAAAAATTCCAGGTAAGTCCTCCGGCGCGATTCCGATTCCGGTATCTGAAATACAGAGCGTCTTTGGACTTTCTAAGGTTATGGTGATGCCGCCCTCCTTTGTGTATTTCAGCGCATTTGATAATATCTGCTCTATCACAAAGGACAGCCATTTTTCATCTGTGATAATACTTTCCTGCAAAGGCTCATACACCAGACGAAGCTTTCGGTCAATAAATTCGCTGCGAAGCTTCCTGACTGCATTCCGGACAATAATGTCTAAATCATACTCTTTGAATACATAATCTGTGGTGTCGGAATCTAACCTCAGAAATGTCAGTACCATTTCAACATACTGCTCAATACGCAAAAGATCTGACATCAGCTTTCGTGAAAGGGCAGAATCCTCATTCTGTAAATGCAGCCGCATGGAAGCGATTGGCGTCTTAATCTGATGCGCCCAGATTGTATAATATTCCACCATATCATCATAACGGCAGTTCATCTTTGCTACGGTATCTGACTGTTGTCTGCAAAGTAACTTTATGATATGCTGATACTCCTTCTCTTCGATATTTTCCGCTGCCGGAAGAATCTCTAATATGTTCTCTGATAATTGTTCTGCTTCTGTCAATATCTGCTGTTTTTTCTTTATTTGTAAAAAATCATATACGAAAAAAGCACAAATAAAACCTGTGCAGATAAAAGTAGGATAAATGACTGCTTTCAGCGGTAACTGATATAACGCAAAACATGTATAAAAAATAACTGCAAATAATACCCATGCGAAAATAATTCTCTTTTTATCTTTCAGATAAGCAAGCAACAACTGCATCTCTTCTCCCCGCTATTCTATAATATATCCCACGCCGAATTTTGTTGTGATAAATTCCTTAAGTCCTGCATTTTCTAATTTTTTGCGGAGTCTTCCCACATTTACCGTCAATGTGTTCTCATCCACAAAGCT
Source organism: uncultured Eubacterium sp. (assembly GCA_964462405.1). Lineage (GTDB taxonomy): Bacteria > Bacillota > Clostridia > Lachnospirales > Lachnospiraceae > Roseburia_B. The sequence goes on along the minus strand of CAYWXJ010000081.1, from coordinate 1,524 downwards.
GTCACTCTCCCAGAGCTGCTCCATAATCTTCTCCCGGCTTACGACTCTTCCCTTGCTCTCCATAAGAATAAACAGGATACGGTATTCATTTTTGGACAATGCAATCTTCTCTCCCTGATAGGTAAGGGAATTGTTTCCGGTATTAAGCAGTGCCCCACGGTGCTCTAAGACCGGCACTGATGCTGCAAAATCATAGGTCCTGCGAAGCATCGCCTGTATCTTTGCCATTAATACGCTCTGGTCAAAGGGCTTTGCAATAAAATCATCTGCGCCCATATTCATTGCCATGACGATATTCATGTTGTCCGAGGCTGATGAGATAAAAATGACAGGCACCTTAGAAACCTTTCGTATCTCACTGCACCAGTAATATCCGTTGAAAAATGGCAGACCAATATCAAGCAGAACCAGATGCGGGTCAAATTCTGCAAACTCTGCCATGATATTGTGGAAATTCTCTGTGCATTTTACATCTAACTCCCACATCTGTGCCTGTTCTTTGATCGCTTCTGCTATTCCTGCGTCATCTTCTATGATCAGTAATCGAAACATGTTCTTCTCCTCCGGGGTAAGGTTGCTACAGATGGTATTCTTTATATAGCCTTTCCCGATATTCAGAATCTGTAAGTGCTCTGTCTACTTTTTTACTGTCGCCATCTTCTAATATTATTTGAATCAGCTTTGCAAGGCGGGATTCCCGTTCGTTTTTCAAATGTTTCTCTTCATCATATTCAAGTATACTCATGTCTATCGCCTCCGCACGATTCTTCTTCAAAAAATCGGATAATATCCCATTCCTGATACAATCATCCACTGCATGCTCCACGGCCTCTGCAAGCGGCTCATTCTTCGCAAGTTTTCTGACAATATCTACATATTGCGCATATTCTTTTAACTGCTGACACGCTTCTAATAATTCCGGATTATTTCCAAGGTTAATATTGGCATTCTCTAATGTATTAATCGCAAGGTCGTCCACATTCGTATAAATCGTTCCATTTACTGCATTGTACAAACTTAAAAGCTGCTCCTTCTCTTTAAACAGCATACGGAACAGGGAATCTTTGTAGTTACGGTTTACGCTTATCTCTGTCATTTCGTATCCTCCTTATACCGCAGGAGCATTCAAAACCCCTGCTCATATTGTAAGATTAATTGGAATAAAAGCATGGATTTTCCCACTTCAAACATCCTTATAATCCTCTAAAAAATGATGCCGCACTCCCTTCGATTTATATGCCACGACCGTATCTAAATTCACATTTTCTACGCTCTTAAAAATATTCGCTTCCACATAAGGATTTGTTTTTTTCATCTCCTTGATTAATTCCTTGATCTCCACACGCTTAGAACGGTTTTCCTCGTTGCTGCAGATCGTGCAGGTATCCGTGAATTTGCAGGCACATTGAATAAAATGAAGCCCATTGTAATCCCTCCATGCCTTAATAGCCTCTTCCCGGATAAGATACAGAGGGCGAATCAACTCCATTCCTTCAAAATTAGTACTGTGAAGCTTCGGCATCA
>CAYWXJ010000080.1:0-9944 GCA_964462405.1 uncultured Eubacterium sp. | reverse complement strand
TGCATCTAATCTTCCGTATCGGATATTCTCCATAACCGTGTTCGTAAATAAATGGGTATCCTGCAGTACCATACCAAGAGAATGTCTTAAATCATCTTTTTTGATTTTATTAATATTTATTCCGTCATAGCGGATTTTTCCGTCTGAAATGTCATAAAAGCGGTTGATTAAATTCGTAATTGTCGTTTTTCCTGCGCCTGTGGAACCTACAAAAGCAATTTTCTGTCCGGGCTTCGCATAGAGCTTCACATTGTGCAGTACAATTTTATCCTCTGTGTAACCGAAATCCACATCATCAAGCACCACATCTCCCCGCAGGCGGATATAGTCTGTTGTGCCGTTATCCTTGTGGTAATGCTTCCATGCCCAGACTCCGGTACGTTCTTTTGTTTCCGTCAAAATACCGTTCTCTTCTTTTGCATTGACAAGGGTAACATACCCTTCATCTTTCTCCGGTTTCTCATCTAATAAATCAAAGACTCTTCCGGCTCCTGCCAATGCCATAATAATACTGTTGAACTGCTGGCTGACCTGGTTGATAGGCATATTAAAGCTCTTATTAAAGGTAAGAAAGCTCGCTAATCCTCCAATCGTAAGCCCGGAAATATGGTTCAGTGCTAAAATTCCTCCTGTCAGAGCGCACAAAACATAGCTGATATTCCCGATCTGTGAGTTGATTGGGCCTAAGATATTCGCGTACTTATTTGCCTGATATGCACTTTCAAACAATTCTTCATTCAGTTCCTCAAATTTTTTCTGGCTTTCCTCTTCATGGCAGAACACCTTTACGACCTTCTGTCCCTCCATCATCTCTTCAATATATCCGTTTACCGTACCGATATTCTTCTGCTGTGCAACAAAATAGCTTCCGCTGAGCCCAGCCGCTTTTTGGGTTGCATATAACATAACTGCCACCATAAGAAGCGTTACGACTGTCATAGGAATATTTAAACAGATCATACTGATCAATACAGAAACGAGAGTAATTGCACTAGACAAAAGCTGCGGCATACTCTGACTGATCATCTGACGCAGCGTATCAATATCATTCGTATATACAGACATGATATTTCCATGGGAATGCGTATCAAAATAGCGGATCGGCAGTTTTTCCATGTGGGCAAACATATCATCTCTCAGCCGGCGCAGAGTACCCTGTGTCACATTGACCATAATCCGGTTATAGGTATAAGTCGCTGCTACTCCGATTCCGTAAAATCCCCCTACCCGGAGGATTGCATAAAACAGATTTGAAAAATCAGGATTCTTATCGCCGATTAACGGCATAATATACTCATCAATCAGGGTCTTTAAAAACAGGGTTCCCTGTACATTGGCAAGTACACTGACAAAAATACAGATGACTACGACGATACAGGCGAACATATAATTTTTCATCACATAAGAAAGCAGTCTTTTCAACAGCTTTCCAGGGTTTTCAATTTTATTCTTTTCTCCAGGAATCATTCCTCCTGGCTTCATTGGTCCCGGCATTACAGGTCACCTCCGTTCTCATCAAAATCTCCGCTTCCGCTCATCTGGGATTCATATACGTCCCGGTAAATCTCATTAGATGTCAGCAACTCTTCATGGGTTCCAAAACCGCTTATGGTTCCGTTATCCATAACAATAATCCGGTCTGCACCCTGGATACTGGAGATGCGCTGTGCAATAATCAGCTTTGTGGTACTCGGAATCTCTTTTGCAAAGGCCTCCCGGATTTTTGCATCTGTCGCAGTATCCACGGCACTGGTACTGTCATCTAAAATCAGTATTTTTGGCTTTTTTAACAATGCTCTTGCGATACAAAGACGCTGCTTTTGTCCGCCGGAAACATTTGCGCCGCCCTGTTCAATATAGGTATGATATTTCTTTGGCATTTTCCGGATAAACTCATCTGCGCAGGCAAGCTTACAAACATGCTCGCATTCTTCCTCGCTGGCATTCTTATCGCCCCACCGCAGATTCTCTAAAATTGTTCCGCTGAAAAGTATATTTTTCTGCAGTACTACCGATACTTCATTTCTCAAAATATCAAGGTCATAGCATCGGACATCCTTACCCCCGACCTTTACACTTCCTTCGGTCACATCATACAAACGGCTGATCAAATTTACCAGACTTGTCTTGGCACTTCCGGTTCCTCCGATAATGCCGATGGTCTCCCCAGCATGGATTTCCAAATTCACATTGGAAAGTACCGGTTTTTCTTTATTTTTCTGATAACTGAAGGATACATTTTCAAAGACAATGCTGCCGTCTGTAACCGTATCATCCGGATTTTTAGGATTTTCCAGATCGGCTTTTTCATTTAATACCTCTGCGATACGTTCTCCGCTTGCGATACTGAGCGTTATCATAACAAATACCATGGAAAGCATCATTAAACTCATTAAAATATTCATGCAGTAAGTCAGAAGACTCATCAATTCCCCGGTGGTCAGTGAGTTTCCTACAATCATCTTTGCCCCCAGCCAGCTAATTCCGAGGATGCATGTATATACGGTAAACTGCATGACTGGTGCATTAAAGGCAATGAGAGATTCCGCTTTTACAAACATACGGTAGACATTGCTGCTGGCTGTATGAAAGCGGCTGGTTTCATAATCTTCCCGTACAAACGCCTTTACGACACGGATTCCCGTGACATTCTCCTGTACGCTGGCATTTAATTCATCATACTTACGGAATACCTGATTAAAATACTTCATGGTCTTTCTGATAATAAAAAACAGGATTCCGCCTAAGAAAATCACGGCAAATAAATATACGGTAGCAATTTTAGCGTTAATCAGATATGCCATGACCAGCGCGCAAATCAAACTCGCCGGAGCCCGCATACACATACGCAGAATCATCTGATAGGCATTCTGAATATTCGTAACATCTGTCGTCATACGGGTGACAAGCCCTGCGGTGCTGTATTTATCAATGTTGGAAAAAGAAAATGTCTGGATATTTTTATACATTGCATTCCGCAGATTCTTAGAAAAACCTGCAGATGCCCTTGCACCGTATTTCCCTCCCATAATACCTGCAAAAAGTCCGATAGCCGCCATTACCACCATAAGCGCACCCATTTTATAAATATGGGCAATATCTCCCTTCTCTACTCCGTTATCTACGATGGATGCCATCAAAAGGGGAATAAACGTTTCCATGATGACCTCTAAAATCATAAAAACCGGAGTTTTGAAGGAATCTGCTTTGTATTCCTTAATCTGTGCTGTCAGTGTTTTTAGCATAAATCAGGCCTCCTTTAAATTCTGTTTTATCTTATCTAACAGACAGAAGAGCTGCTCCTTTTCTTCTTCTGAAAGATTTCTCTCTAAGCGTTCATGAAACAAATCGATTTCCGCCCTCACCCGCTGCTGCAATTTCCGTGCTTTTTCTGTGACTTCGATTTTCTTAAGCCTTGCATCATATTCCACCGGCATGCGGCGTATATAGCCTCTCTGTTCGAGTCCCTGCAGCATTACGGTCGCCGTGGATCTTCTGATATTAAATACCTGCTCAATATCCCTCTGGAAAATATCCTGTTTTTCCTCATGATCCATAATATATCCCATCACGGCATTCTGCGTTCCGGTCAATCCTCCAAATTCCGGCGTAGAAAATGTGGTATTTAATTCCCTGCGAATCATATTGGAAATTGATTTGATTTCAAATCCGATTCCCCATTTCGGTTTCAAATCCGTACCTCCTTTCGATTGTTAGGTTGCTAACTTTTTTAGTCGTTAACTAACATTATACATAGATTTACAAAGAATGCAAGAGAGAATTTCAAAGGTTTTCTTTCTATTTTTTGCAAAATAAAAAACACAGCCGGCTTTTACGCTCTGCTGCATTTTTATAATTATAATACGAAAACTCCATTCTTAAGCACGTTCAATACTGCATTCACAGAGTCCGAAACGGACTTAGGATTGTATATACCGGATTACTTAAAGTCACAATTTACACAGGATGCCACAATTTCCATATCTCCTGACATTTCCGCTTTTCCAAAACCAGATGGCAGGATAAAATGATCTCCTTTTTTAATTTCCTGTCCGTTGATGCTTCCGGTTCCGTCAATCACACTCATATTCAAAAATGGGTAGGATTGTTCGAAACAAAATCTTCCTTTCACGCACAGCTTAAACACTTTGTAATATTGACACGCAATCAATTCATTCCACGTATTTTCCGGCAGCTTCTTAAGATGTGTCACCATACGCTCCGGTGATTTTTCCGGAGTATTGATGACATCAATGCTCTTCTCTACGTGCAGTTCTCTCGGTTTTCCGCTGCTTAAGCGGTCATAGTCATATACACGGTAAGTAATATCGCTGTTCTGCTGGGTTTCAAGAAGCAGGCAGCCGCTTGTAATTGCATGTACCGTGCCCGGGTCAATCTGGATAAAATCGCCTTTCTGTATCGGCACATAACGCAAAAACTCCTGCCACCTGGCATTGTGAATCATGTCCCTTAATTCTTCTTTATCTTTTGCATTGTGTCCTAATACAAGCCTTGCATCCTTTGGACAATCAATGATATACCAGCATTCCATCTTGCCAAGGGAACCGTTTTCATTGGCATTCGCATAAGCATCATCCGGGTGTACCTGTATACTCAAATCTGCTTTTGCATCAATTATTTTAATTAACAGGGGGAAACGGTCTTCCTTCAGATTACCGAACAGCCCGCGATTCTCTCTCCACAATTCCGAAAGCGTTTTTCCTGCAAAGGGCTTCGAAACTACTATGGCATCTCCATTCGGATGCGCTGAAATTCCCCAGCATTCTCCGGTATCCTCTCCCGGGATTTTGTAACCGAAGTCGCTCTTAAGGCGGTTTCCTCCCCAGATCATTTCCTTGAAAACAGGTTCTAAAAATAAAATCGTTTTCTCCTCTGCCATATTTGTCTCCTCCGTCTGTCTTTCTGTTTTATATCTAAAATTGCTCCGCCAATGGAATATACATACTATAAAATAATTTTTTTTTACAGTCAATAAATTTCCTTTAAACTTAATATTTGGCTGTTCCCATTGACGTCTGCATAACTTCCGGCTAATATAAAATAGCATATTCTAAAGAAAAAGGAGATACGATATGAGTTCTTGTATAGACCTTATAAAAGCCAGACAGCAATTTGACAGCTATCTGACCCCTTATGATACGGCGAATCCTAAGATTCATTTAAAAATTACGCATACCTGCCGGGTCATGGACGCCTGCCGCATGTTAGCAGAAGCGCTTTCCCTTCCGGAAGAAAAAACAGACCTTGCGGTCTTAATCGGACTGCTTCATGACATCGGACGTTTTGAACAGCTCCGGCTGACGGACAGCTTTGATGACTCTGTCATTCCCCATGCAAAATGCAGTATTTCCGTACTATTCGAACAGAATCATATCCGGGATTTTCTGGAAACAGACATATATGATTCCATTATTTATGAAAGCATTAAAAATCACGGTGTTTTTCAGATTGATCCCACTTTAACAGGAGATGCCCTGTTGTATACAAAGCTGATCCGTGATGCGGACAAACTAGATAATTTTCATACAAAATTAATCGAATCTATGGAAACCATGTTAAATGTAGATATGGATACTTTAGCAAAAGAAGCGATTTCTGATTACGCATTTGACACGTTCCTGAAATGCCAACCATTAGAAAACAGCAAAAGAGAAACCCACATGGATATGTGGGTCTCCTACATCGCTTATATTTTCGATTTGAATTTTGCGGCAAGTTTTTCTTATGTACAGGAACACAAATACATCAGCCGCCTTGCAGACCGGATTCCTTACCGCAATACCGACACCCTTGCAAAAATGCAAAGACTCAAGGAAGCTGCTGTATGCTATACTGCTTCCCGTGCAGCGTCCGCACATTAATCCGGTGAAGGATGCTGCATGGAGCTTACAGTCTCCATCATCCGGCATATCCGCTGCTCATAGCTATGATGTTCGCAGACTTTTTTGCAGCCGTTTTCTGCAATCTGTCTGCGTTCCTCTTCATGGGTCAGATAATAGCCTGCAAGCTCTGTAAGCTCCTCAATATTTTCAAAGCAGACTAAATCTTCTTTATTTTTAAAGTAATACGGGATCTCCGCCTGAAAGTTTGTCATAAGAAATCCCCCGCTCCCAAGGACGTCCCAGATACGAAGGGGCAGACCGCTCTTAATATTCGGAATGGTAAAGTTTAAGTTGATTTTCGTTGCGGCAAATACCTTCGGCATTTCACTCCAGTAATCTAAGGAGCCGCCATAACGCACCCGAATCAGGTCTTTTGTATCGCTGTTGCTGTAAATGGTAACGGCGTATTTTTTGGAAAGCTCCAATAAAGCACGGTACCGCTGCTCCGCTGCAGTTTTAAATCCCAGAACCGTTGTGGAGAATATCAAACCCAAATCCGAAAAGGAATCCTTAGATTTCACCAATTTGAAATACTCTTCTAACTGCTCTAAGATATTTACGGTCAGCATTTCCTCTAAAATATTGCCGCCGCTTACGCACTGCTGCGCCCAGATTGTCGCATCAAAATATCCCTTTAAATAATCGGGCAGACTTAAGCGCAGCCTGTCATAGCTGTTCCGCTCGTAGAGGCTTCCCACAAAAGCAATATCATTCGCATATGCGGGTAAGTCATCCGCCTCCTGCAGCAGATAGCCTAATCTTTTTGTATTTACCGCCAGGGGAAGATACCAGATATGCTCCACACCCATGCCCTTAAATTCCAGATAATTTGTCTGATCAAAGGTAAAGAAGTAATTGCAGGGGGCAAAAACATTTTTGTGGTACATACTAATCAGCGGATTATCACAGGTCCATACGACATAGGGAAGCTTTAACTTCATACAGACAGCGGTAATCAGTGCGAAATAATTCACGGTAAATACCATATCGCAGTTTTCCCTTTGAATGACCTCTGCAAGTTCTCTTTCAAATTCCGGGTCTTCATCATAGTTGTCTAAATCCTGCTCTATGGTGATAAGTTCATAACCAAGATTGAAAAAGGCTTCGCATATATCCGCATAATTATAAGCTTTCCATCTGTATACCAGTATCCGCATGAAACTACCTCTCACTTTTTGGTACAGTATTATTCATCATAAATATTTACGATTTCACCGTCTAAAATACGGTTCATATTTTTCACTGCACAGAAATTACCGCACATGGAACAGGTATCTTCTTTTTCCGGCGCTGCTTCGGCACGATAGCGTCTTGCTTTCTCCGGGTCTATGGAAAGGTCGAACATTTTCTCCCAATCTAACTTCTTTCTTGCGGAACTCATTTCATAATCCCAGTCCTTCGCACCTTTTATGCCCTTTGCTATATCTGCTGCATGGGCTGCAATACGGGAAGCGATGATTCCTTCTTTCACATCCTCTAAGTTCGGCAGACGAAGATGTTCGGCAGGCGTCACATAGCACAGGAATGCGGCTCCGTTCATGGCTGCGATCGCACCGCCAATGGCGGAGGTAATATGGTCATACCCTGGTGCAACATCAGTTACCAACGGCCCTAATACATAGAATGGCGCTCCGTGGCAGATCGTTTCCTGAATCTTCATATTCGCTGCAATCTGATCCATCGGCATATGTCCCGGTCCCTCGATCATAACCTGTACATCCTCCTCCCAGGCACGCTTCGTCAGCTCACCTAAGGTAATCAGTTCTTCTATTTGGGAAGCATCTGTAGCATCTGCAAGACATCCCGGACGGCAGGCATCTCCAAGACTTAAGGTCACATCATACTCACGGCAAATATCTAAAATTTCATCAAAATGCTCATAAAAAGGATTCTCTTCTCCTGTCATCTCCATCCATGCAAAAATAATGGAACCGCCGCGGGATACGATATTGGTCAATCGTTTGTTGCGTTTGAATTTTCCCGCAGTTTCCTTATTGATTCCACAGTGGATGGTCATAAAATCCACGCCGTCTTCAGCGTGCATTTTTACAATATCCAGCCATTCCTTTGAGGTAATCTCCTTTAACGGCTTATGATAGTATACGACTGCATCATAAATCGGCACTGTTCCAATCATTGCAGGGCATTCGCTGCAGAGCTTTCTGCGGAACTTCTGCGTATCCCCGTAGGAGCTTAAGTCCATAATTGCCTCTGCTCCCATTTCTACGGCAGACTGTACCTTCTGCATCTCCACATCTAAATCCTTACAATCTCTCGATACTCCCAGATTGACATTTATTTTCGTCTTTAACATAGCTCCTATTCCGTTTGGAACGATTCCTTTGTGATTCTTATTACATGGGATAATGACTTTTCCTTCCGCAATTAAGCTGCACAGCTTGTCAATATCGAACTGCTCTTTTTTTGCTACTTCTTTCATCTCTTCTGTGTGAATGCCTTTCCGTGCCGCATCCATCTGTGTTGTGTACTGCATCTTTTATATCCTCCTGCTTAGTAGTAGAAAAAATATCCGAACATATGAAAAGGGATATTTCCATACGGACATATCCCTCTGAATGCATTATGATAAACTCATTCTTTGTCATCTTCCTACGCCGGCATTATCCGTATCAGGTTCATGGTTCGAAATGTAACCGCATTTCCTCTCAGCCTATCATTATAAGCTCCCCAGACAAATATTCTTTTTTCTAAAAATATTATAATAAGAAACATACAGAAAGTCAACCTGATTTCTTCGAACTGCGTATATAATGACTTTATTATTTTGTTTCAAGATCAAATCCAAAATAACGGACCGCATTGTTATAAGAAATTCCTTTGACAATCTTCTCCAATGCGGCATAGTCCGCCGGATATTCTCCGTTCTCTACCCAGCCGCCGATAAGTTCACACATGATTCTGCGGAAATATTCATGTCTGGTGTAGGATAAAAAGCTTCTCGAATCGGTCAGCATTCCGATAAAGTTTCCTAACAATCCAAGATTTGCCAGAGAAGTCATCTGTGCAGTCATTCCTCTCTTATGATCGTTGAACCACCATGCAGAACCCTGCTGAATCTTGCCAATGGCTGAGGAATCCTGGAAACAGCCGATAATCGTACCAATGGCAGCATTATCTGTCGGATTTAAGGAATACAGGATGGTCTTCGGAAGCTGGTCTGTTTCGTTTAATGCATTTAAGAAGTCCGCCAGCTCAGAGGACGGTGTATTGCTATTAATACAGTCAAATCCCGTATCCGCTCCTATCTTTGCATAAAGAAGCTTGTTGTTATCCCGTTTGCAGCCATAATGTAACTGCATTGCCCAGTTCTTTGTGTGATATTCTTTTCCCATGGCTGCCATAAATGCGGTTTTGAACTTCAGCTCCTCTTCTCTTGTCACACTGCCCTGAGCCATTCTCTTTGCAAAAATCTTCTCGATCTCTTCTTTAGAAGCCGGATAATACATGACATACTCCAACCCATGGTCAGATATACAGCAGCCCATGGAATCAAAGAAATCCATTCTGACCCTTAATGCCTGAATCAAATCGGCAAAAGCGGTAATCTTCACGCCGCTGACCTTGCTCAGCTTGTCCAAATAATCCGGATAATCCGGCTTTTCAAGATTCATTGCCCTATCCGGCCGCCATGCAGGAAGCACCTGAACATCAAAGCTGTCATCTTCTGCAATTATCTTATGCCATTCTAAGCTGTCGATGGGATCATCCGTAGTACAAAGCAGGGTAACGTTCGACTGTTTGATGATGTTTCGGACAGACATGGAGTCCTGCTGCAGCTTCTCATTGCAGAGATTCCATACTTCTTCTGCTGTTTCTCCGTTTAAATGTCCTGTATATCCAAAGTACCTCTGTAATTCTAAATGGCTCCAGTGGTACAGCGGATTGCCGATAGCTTTCTCTAAAGTCTCTGCCCATTTCTGGAATTTCTCACGGTCGGAAGCTTCCCCTGTGATATAGTATTCTTCTACGCCGTTGGAGCGCATCTGACGCCATTTATAATGGTCGCCGCCCAGCCATACC
>CAYWXJ010000079.1:0-10028 GCA_964462405.1 uncultured Eubacterium sp. | reverse complement strand
CTTTAAATGGACGGATTCAGTAACAGTGAAGCCGAAAGGCTGAACTGTTACTTATGTATAGTATAGATAGAAGGAGGCTGCTGTTCATCCGTGCCGTGTGTTCTGCTTAGCACCGGACGAAGAGCGTGAACAGCAACAAGGGATAGCATGAGTACAACAGAAGGGTTACTTGAATTTCTGACAGAAGGCGTTTCTGCCTGCCATGTGGTAAAGAAGTCAGAGGAATATTTAGCAGAAAACGGATTCCTTCCGCTTTCCATGAAGGATGCGTGGAAGATTTTACCGGGAGGAAAATATTATATCAAACATCATGATACCGCCTTGGCGGCATTTACTGTCGGGGAAGCCTGGCAAAAGGACGATATGATTCGTATTGGTGCGGCACATACGGATTTTCCATGCCTTAAGATAAAGCCTAATCCGGAGGTCTTTGCGGCAGGTTATGGGGAAGTGAATGTGGAATGCTATGGCGGAGGTATCTGGAATACCTGGCTGGACCGGCCCCTATCCGCAGCGGGAAGGGTGGCGCTAAAAAGCGGCGATATATTCGCACCGGAAATAAAGATCATAGATTTTAAAAGACCGATACTTGCGATACCGAATCTTGCCATTCATATGAACCGGGAAGTGAATAAGGGAATCGAATTGAATAAGCAGACGGATCTTATGCCGATACTCGGCTGTATTCCTAAAGAAATGAAAGAGAGCAGGTATTTTCTGGAGCTGCTTGCAGAGGAGCTGCAGGTGCCAAGAGAAGAGATTTTAGACTATGAACTGACAGTTTATGTGGCAGAAGCACCGGTTTTATTGGGGATGGAGGAAGCATTTATCCAAAGTCCGCGTCTGGATAATCTCACATCGGTGTACGCACTCTTAGAAGGCATTACAAAGGAGAGCAGGGACAGGGGAATTAATATGGCAGTCCTGTTTGACCATGAAGAGATTGGAAGCCGCAGCAAGCAGGGAGCAGCTTCTCTTCTTCTGCGGGATATTCTCAGCCGTATCGTACTGGCTTTCGGCGCAGATCCTATGGAAATACAGCAGGCATTATATCGAAGTATGCTTTTATCGGTAGATGTGGCGCACGCACTCCATCCGAATCAGCAGGGAAAAATGGACCCGACGAACCGTCCGGTCTTAAATGGAGGATTTTGTTTAAAGGAGGCATCTTCCCAATCCTATGCGACAGATTGCGGGGCGGTTGCCATTATACAACAGCTCTGTGACAGGGAAGAGATTCCATATCAGAAGTTTGTAAACCGCTCAGATATACCGGGAGGCAGTACCTTAGGTGCTGTTGCTTCGGCTCTTTTGCCGATACCGACGGTAGATATGGGAGTGCCGATTCTTGCAATGCATTCGGCAAGAGAGATGATGGGAAGGAAAGATATGGATACGTTAATCAGATGCATCAGAGCCTGGTACCGTATCCCTTAATATATGGAGGAAATTGTGAGAATAAAAATGAGAAGAACATTCTGTTTGTTTCTGCTGGCAGCCGGAGCTTTTTTTCTATTGTCAGGCTGCAGTCTGACAGAGGGTTACGAGATTCTGAAAACAGAGATTCTGCAGGAAGAACCGGAATCGGAATCCTTTGACGGTAAAGAAACAGCTTCTGTTTTCGAATACGATAAAGCGGTGGACGAAGAATCAGAAGAACAAATGGAACCGCAGGAAACAGAAGCAGATTTGCCCGGGGAGCCGGAGTATGGGGCATATACAGACAATTATGCCTATGGAACCTTAGATGCCCGGACAAAGCAGGTATACCATGAAGTATTGACAGCAGTGTTAGAGCAGAAGGAAAAGGTAGAGGTATCTACGGTAGATATTGAAGTGCTTGAACAGGCATACAAGGCGGTCTGTGCCGATTATGGCGGACTGTTTTGGGTATCGGGCTATGTCTACACCCAGTATACAAGGGCAGGCGAGTTGATTGGCATGGACTTTACCCCGAAGTATACTATGGATTATGAACAGCGGCAGCAGCTTCAGCAGAAGATTGATGCTTCTGTGGATGAACTGTTAGCAGGTATTTCCATTTCCGATTCAGATTATGACAAAGCGAAGTATGTGTTTGAGATTTTAGTTCAGAATGTGGATTATGATGCTTCGATTGAGAACAATCAGAATATTATCAGTGTGTTTTTGAGCCGTGCAACCGTGTGCCAGGGATATGCCTGTGCGACACAGTATCTTCTGCGGCTGCTCGGAATCGAGAGTGTAATCGTGAACGGAAGTGCCAATGGAGAGTCTCATGCATGGAATCTTGTGCGGTTGAACGGAAACTACTATTATATGGACACCACCTGGGGCAATTCCCGGTATTTAGATGATTCCAGCCAGATGGAAAAATATGTAAACTATAATTATTTAGCAGTAACTTCGGAAGAGATTTCCAGAACCCATATGTTAGACAGCAGCTTTCCGCTGCCGGAATGTACCAGCATGGAGGATAATTATTTTGTGCGGGAGAACCGCTATTTTTCAGAATGGAAGCCGGAGGAAATCGGAGCATTATTGGCGGAAACATGGAATGCGGGAGGAACGGAGATTGCAGTGAAGTTTTCTTCACCGGAGCTTTATGAACAGGCGTTGAATTATTTTATTACAGAACAGCATATTGCAGATTATTGTGAAAATATTTTATCTGTTTATTATCTGGAGGATGCGGAATTGTATGTGCTTACTTTTCATTTTTCTTAATTGTATGGCGCTATAGAAGACGGTTGCTTAAAAAGCTTAAAAAAGTTCGTTCGAGAAAAAAATGCTTTTCATATGCAGTTACTTGTGATATAATATTCCCTAAGTATGAACCGGAAAATCCGGCATAGAAGAAAAGTAGAGGAAAAGGAGATTTCATCATGAAACACGTAAAGACCTTAAATACAAGAAAATTACAGAATACAATCAAAAAGGGCGGCTGTGGTGAATGTCAGACATCCTGTCAGTCAGCCTGCAAGACTTCCTGTACCGTAGGAAATCAGACTTGTGAGAATAATAAATAGGAAAATCGAAGCGTGATTACATAACAGAGACCGCCCGCACAGCGTGCGGTCATTTGTGCGTTATATCAGATGGAAGACGGAATAGAAAGAGAGGAAATATTGTAGTGGTTCATCAGTACAAAAACAACGGCTATAATATTGTTCTGGATGTAAACAGCGGTGCGATTCACGTAGTGGATGATGTGACATATGAGATAATTGCGTTGTGGGAAAGCCGCACAAAGGATGAGATCATAGAGCAGTTGAGAGCGGACTATGAGGAATCTGAGATTCAGGAAGCAATCAAGGAAGTGATGTCTTTAAAGCAGGAAGAGGTGCTTTTTACAGAGGACGAATATGAGGACTATATCATAGATTTTAAGAAGCGTCCGACAGTTGTGAAGGCATTGTGTCTGCATATTGCCCATGACTGTAACTTGGCATGTCGTTATTGTTTTGCAGAAGAAGGGGAATATCACGGAAGAAGGGCACTGATGTCCTATGAAGTGGGTAAGGCAGCATTGGATTTTCTGATTGCTAATTCCGGTAACCGGAGGAATTTAGAGGTAGACTTTTTCGGGGGCGAACCTACACTGAATTTTCAGGTGGTAAAGGATTTAGTTGCATACGGAAGAGAGCAGGAGAAGCTTTTCGATAAGAAATTCCGCTTTACACTGACCACCAATGGAGTTCTGCTGAATGACGAGATTATGGAGTTTGCCAATAAGGAGATGGCGAATGTAGTTTTAAGTATTGACGGAAGAAAAGAAGTCAATGACCATATGCGGCCCTTTCGTAACGGCAGCGGAAGCTATGACTTAATCGTACCGAAGTTTCAGAAGCTTGCAGAGAGCAGAAACCAGACAAACTATTATGTAAGAGGGACCTTTACCCATCATAATTTAGATTTTTCGAAGGATGTCCTGCATCTTGCAGATTTGGGGTTTCGGCAGATTTCTGTCGAGCCTGTGGTTGCACAGGAAACAGATGATTATGCGATTCGCGAAGAGGATCTTCCGCAGTTATTTGAGGAATATGACAAATTAGCTGCAGAAATGGTAAGACGGCATAAACATGGAGATGATTTCAATTTTTTCCATTTTATGATAGATTTAGAGGGTGGTCCCTGTGTTGCAAAAAGACTTTCCGGCTGTGGTTCCGGAACAGAATATCTTGCAGTAACGCCATGGGGAGACCTCTATCCATGTCACCAGTTTGTAGGCAATGAGAAGTTCTTAATGGGAAATGTAACAGAAGGTGTTACGAATACTGCAATCCGGGATGAATTTAAAAGCTGCAATGTATATGCAAAAGAAAAATGCCGGGAGTGTTTCGCAAGATTTTATTGCAGCGGCGGCTGTGCAGCAAATTCTTACAATTTCCATGGAGATATTCATAATGCCTATGATATTGGATGTGCATTGCAGAAAAAACGAGTAGAATGCGCGATTATGATAAAGGCAGCAGAAGCATTCGAAGAAGAGTAAAAAGAAAGGAAGAAACAAAATGAAGAACAAATTCAATAAAGGCCAGGGTATAGCAATGCTCGTTGTAATTGCCTTGATTTTTGGCGGACTTGCATATTATGCATCCATTATTCTTTCTTCTACCGGAATCGGAGAGGACAAGAGCATTAAACTGGGCCTGGATTTAGCAGGCGGTGTCAGCATTACATATCAGGTAGAAGATGAAAATCCTACTTCAGAGCAGATGAGTGACACGATTTATAAGTTGCAGAAGCGTGTGGAAAGTTATAGTACAGAGGCATCGGTATACCAGGAGGGTGATGACCGTATTACTGTCGAGATTCCAGGAGTGACAGATGCAAATGCAATCTTAGAAGAGCTTGGGAAACCGGGTTCTCTGGAGTTCCAGACATCAGACGGTGAAACCTTTATGACCGGTGATATGGTGGCGGATGCACAGGCAACTTCTTATCAAAATGAATTGGGCAACAAGGAATTTGTTGTAGAATTAACACTTACAGACGAGGGAGCTACGGTATTTGGGGAAGTTACCTCTGCGAACGTAGGTAATAATCTGCCGATTGTATATGATGAGGAAGTCATCAGCAATCCTACGGTAAATGAGGCGATTACCGGAGGAAAGGCACAGATTTCCGGTATGGATTCCTATGAAGAGGCAGAAACTTTAGCTTCAAGCATTCGTATCGGTTCTCTTTCCTTACAGCTTAGCGAATTACGTTCGAATGTCGTAGGAGCACAGTTAGGAAGTGCAGCAATTTCAACCAGCTTAAAGGCAGCGGCAATCGGTCTGATTATCGTAATGATATTTATGATTATCGTATATTTTGTACCGGGAATCGCAGCATCAATCGCACTTGCAATCTATACCTGTCTGGTAATTGCAACCTTATACTTATTTGAAATTACACTGACCTTACCGGGTATTGCAGGTATTATTCTTTCCATCGGTATGGCAGTTGATGCAAACGTTATTATCTTTGCCCGTATCCGTGAAGAAATTTCCAGCAAAAAGACGGTAGGTTCTTCTATGGATATTGGATTTAAGAAAGCAATGTCTGCAATCATTGACGGTAACGTAACGACCTTAATTGCGGCAGCAGTGCTTGGTATACTTGGTTCGGGTACTGTAAAGGGCTTTGCATATACATTGGCGATCGGTATTATTCTTTCTATGTTTACCGCATTAGTTGTGACCAGACTGATTTTAAATGCACTCTTTGCGGTAGGACTGCGGAATGAGAAATTTTATGGAAAAGCAAAAGAGCATATACCTTTCCGTCTGGTTGAAAAGAAAGGAATCTTCTTCGCAATTTCTCTTGTTGTGATTGTAGCAGGATTTATTGCAATGGGAGTATATGGCACAAACGGTAAGGCATTGAACTACAGCCTTGACTTTGTAGGCGGTACATCCACCACAGTTCCGTTTGAAGAAAGCTATACGATCGAACAGGTTGATGCGGAAATGGTTCCGTTAGTAGAAGGTGTTACCGGAGATAGTGACGTTCAGACTACACAGGTACAGGGAAGTAATCAGGTCATCTTCAAGACACGTACACTTACTTTGGATGAACGTGAAGAATTGAATAAAGTATTTGTTGATAACTATGGCGTGAATGAAGATGAAATCCAGTCAGAAAGCATCAGCTCTACCATCAGTTCAGAAATGCGCGGAGATGCGTTTAAGGCAGTAATTATTGCAGTTATATGTATGTTGATCTATATCTGGTTCCGTTTCAGCGATGCAAGATTTGCAGTAAGTGCTATTTTAGCTTTGGTACATGATGTTTTGGTAGTGCTTACCTGTTATGCAATCATGCGTATATCGGTAGGAAGCACCTTTATAGCATGTATGCTGACGATCATCGGATATTCGGTCAATGATACCATCGTTATCTTCGATAGAATCAGAGAGAATACGAAGGGAAGAAAGATTAAGGATTCCAAAGATCTGTGTGAAATCGCCAATAAGAGTCTGACCCAGACCTTGAGCCGTAGTATAAATACTTCTATCACAACATTTATTATGGTATTTGTGTTATGGTTATTAGGAGTTTCTACGATTCGTGATTTCGCCTTACCGCTTATGGTAGGTCTGATCAGTGGTTCTTATTCTTCGATTTGTGTTGCGACCCAGTTATGGTTTGTATTCAAACGTAAGATCGGTAAGAACAAAGTCACAGATTCTGCATTATAATTATTACAAACAGAAGACAGGCTGTCGGAGTATCTCCGGCAGTCTTTTTTTGACACAGGCGGACTTGCCCGCTTTTTCTCTGATGAGGAATACGTGTAAAAGGAGGAATGAGATGAAAGAAGGAATCGTGATCTACCTGATATTTATGAATCTATTGGGAATTTTTCTTATGGGAATTGATAAGAAAAAAGCCATTCACCATGCATGGCGGATACCGGAAAAAACGCTGTTCTTATGCAGTATTTTCGGCGGCAGCATCGGAACCTGGGCAGGGATGTATCTGTTTCGCCATAAGACAAGACACTGGTACTTTGTAATCGGTATGCCGTGTATTCTGCTTTTACAGATAGCAGCAGGGGTATATTTTTGGACTTATTTATAAAAAATATATAAAATGGAAAATACGGACTATACAACAGGCGGATTTTATGATAATATACATCTGGTAATCAAAACTACATAAAATAGAAAAGATTAATATTTCACATAGATATTAAATTCGGAGGTAACAGATGTATAAAATTATAATTGACAGTTGCGGAGAATTAACAGAAGAGTTAAAATCAGATGGACACTTTGCATCCGTTCCGTTAGAAATGGAAGTGAATGGTTATCGGATCGTGGATGATACGACCTTTGACCAGTTGGATTTTTTAAAGAAGGTAAAGGAAAGTCCGGTGGGACCAAAGTCCTCCTGTCCTTCTCCTGAGCTTTACATGGAAGCATTCAGAGGGGAAGCAGAGCATATCTATGTCGTGACCTTATCGAAGGAGCTGAGCGGTTCCTATAACAGTGCTGAGCTTGCGAAGAACCTGTTTGAAGAAGAAAACGGCAAAGAAGCGAAGAAGATTTATGTATTCAATTCCCGTTCCGCTTCCATTGGCGAGACCTTAATCGGTATGAAGGTCCAGGAATGTGAAGAAGCCGGAATGTCCTTTGAGAAGACTGTTGAAACGGTGGAGCAGTATATCAGTGAGCAGACCACCTATTTTGTGCTGGAAACCTTAGAAACCCTGCGTAAGAATGGAAGACTCAGCAATTTAAAAGCATTTGTTGCCAATGCATTAAATATTAAGCCTGTCATGAGTTCGACCCCGGAAGGCGCCATCTGTCAGCTTGGGCAGGCACGCGGGATGAATAAAGCCCTGAAAAGAATGGTGCAGGAGGTTCTTGCAGGAGTAAAAGACAGCGAGAACCGTATACTTGCCATTTCTCATTGTAATTGTCCGATGCGTGCAAAGGCAGTCAAAGAAGAAATTGAAAGGCTTACGAAGTTTAAAAAGATTGTTGTCGTAGATACTGCCGGTATCAGCAGTATGTATGCCAATGACGGCGGAGTAATTATAGCAGTATAGTTATGGAATATCAGGAAATCATTCATATAATTGAGAATAAAAGACGATTCGGCAATTTGCCGGGTGTTGTCATCAGCGGAAGATTATTGGCTGCCGTAGGCAATCCACAGAAGGACCTTGCGTTTATTCATATCGCAGGGACGAACGGGAAAGGCTCTACTGCAGCCTTTCTGTGTTCTGTTTTAAAGGAAGCGGGGATCAGGACGGGCTTATTTACTTCTCCCCATCTGATTGATTTTACAGAGCGGATTCAGGTGGACGGAGAGCGGATTGCAGGGGAAGATGTAGTAAGACTCGGAGAAATGCTTTTGGATTTGAAATTAGATGTGCATCCTACCATGTTTGATTATTGTCTGGCGATGGCAATGCTTTATTTTAAAGAACAGGGATGCCGGCTCGTTGTATTAGAAACAGGACTTGGCGGCAGGCTGGATTCCACGAATGTTATAGATGCGCCTCTTGTCAGTGTGATTACAAAGATCGGATATGACCACACAAATGTACTGGGAGAAACCTTAGCAGAGATTGCAGCGGAAAAAGCAGGGATTTTAAAGGCAGGAACACGGGTGGTCTTAGAGAGCCAGGAGCCGTCGGCAGAAGCCGTATTTACGCAGCGTTGTAAGGAGTTTAAAATTCCCTGTAAAATGATAGAAGCAGATAAAATTTTGCCGGAAGGAAGCGGATTTATCTATCCCGGCGAGCGCAGGTATCAGATGAAGATGCTCGGAATCCATCAGCGAGAGAATGCCATGGCGGCGGTATTTGCGGCAAGGGAGCTGAAAGAGCTTGGCTTTCCGGTTACAGAAGAGCATCTGCATACAGGCATCCAAAAGGCCGTCTGGAATGGCAGAATGGAGCTTGTGTGTGACCATCCGTATCTTCTGATAGACGGAGCGCATAACGGGCATGGGGTACAGGCACTTACAGACAGCTTAAAAGAAATGTATCCGGGGGAAAAATTTCATTTTATCATGGGAGTTTTAGCGGATAAGGATTATGAGAAGATGGCAGAGCTGATTCTTCCGTTGGCGACAACGGTAACAACTGTGACACCGGAGAGCAGCAGGGCGCTGCAGGGAAAAACGCTGGCAGAATACATCAGAAGCTTTGGAATAAAAGCAGAGCATAAAGAGAATCTGCAGGAAGTGTTTGCACCTTTTTTGGAGTACAGCTCAAAAGAGGTTTCCGCAGAAAAGACTATTGTGTTCGGCTCCTTATATTTTATCGGAGAAATCAGAAAATTCTTTCAGTTATCAATATAAGATGTGAAAGCTTTTAAATTGACAAAAAAATGAGAAAAATAGAAAAAGTACCATATATAGAATTTCTATTGACGGGACATACCATATGTGGTACAATTTTTTTGCTTTTGAAGAAAGGTAACCACAAGATATAGTGGATTGGAAGAAAAGGAATACGATAGAAAAGGAGAGGAAAAAGACATGAAGATTATAAAGCGAAGCGGGACAGAAGAGGATTTTCATATTTCTAAGATTGAAACTGCAATTTTAAAAGCAAATAATTCTGTAATTGACAGTGAAAAAATGTCGGCGGAGCAGATACAGGAAATCTGCGAGCATATGGAAGAAATCTGCAGCAGCGTGAACCGTGCACTCAATGTAGAAGAGATACAGGATTTAGTGGAGAATGAAATTATGCAGCAGCAGGCATTTTCGGTTGCCCGCAATTATATCACTTATCGGTATGAAAGAGCATTGGTTCGTAAGGCAAATTCTACGGATCAGCAGATTTTAAGCCTGTTAGAATGCGATAATGAAGAGGTAAAGCAGGAAAACTCCAACAAGAATCCTACCGTGAACAGTGTACAGCGTGATTATATGGCAGGCGAGGTCAGCAAGGATATAACCCGTAGGTTTTTACTTCCGCCGGACGTAGTGGAAGCGCATGAGAACGGAATCATTCATTTTCATGATGCGGACTATTTTGCACAGCATATGCACAACTGCTGTCTGGTAAATTTAGAGGATATGCTGCAGAATGGAAC
>CAYWXJ010000078.1:0-10093 GCA_964462405.1 uncultured Eubacterium sp. | reverse complement strand
AAGGGCTTTTTATTGTATAGGTAATTCCGAAGGAATTTCCTATACAATAAAAAAGTGAAAATGGATATACCACTTTCACTTTTTTCATGCTATCTTGCAGTCGTATTGTTTTCTGTAGCAGTATTATCAGCCGTTCCATTGGTATTGGTATTGTTGTTTCCTGTATTCTGGTTATTTCCTGTCATATCTTCGGCTGCATTCTCTACATCATTACCGATGTCCTCTGCACCATTAACGATTGCATCGCCGGTATCCTCTACTGCGTCTACGGCATCATTCACGACTCCGTTTCCATCATTGGTATTGTCTGTATTATTCGTACCGCCAGTCCCATTGTTATCCACTGCAGATTCCGTATTGATGTCAGTCCGGTCATTATCATTCTTCGTATTATCATTCGTACCGCAAGCTGCTAAGCCCATAAGAAACACACACATAACACTGCACAGCAATATTCTTTTCATCTTAAACATAATGAAATGTTTCCTCCTTTCATACTTGTGCGAATACTCACACTTGGCACTCCAAGGATAGTCTGTGCAGTTTTGTGTTTTCTATTCTTCTTTTTTATACTCCTGAAACTCTTTATGTATTGACAGCATCTTTCTGTCTAAAAACTGTGTAATATCTGCGCATTCTTTTAACTCCCGCCTCAGATGATCCGGCGCACAGCCTTCGTATTTATAATAGATTTTATGCTCCAGGCTCGCCCAGAAATCCATCGCAATCGTACGGATCTGCACCTCCACCTTCACATTGATAATCTTCTCCATAAGCTGTACCGGAACCTCAAGTATCATATGATAGCTCATGTAACCATTCGGCTTGGGATTTGCAACATAATCTTTGATTTTTACAACACGAATGTCATGCTGTCTCTGCAGCGCAGAGGCAATATCATACACTTCATCAGAAAAGGAACAGATGATACGGATACCTGCCACATCTTCAATGCAGCGCACCACATTATCTAATGTCAATGCCTGTCCTTTGTGCTCTAACTTCCGCGCAATGCTCTGATTTGACTTGATCCGGTGAGAAATATGTTCAATAGGACTTCTCTGATATAAAAATTTATTCTCTTTATCAATTACATTTATTTTCGCAAGGACTTCGTCCATGGCTGTTTCATACAGAAATATCAATTTCTCCCAATACATCGGTTCCTGATATGTAATCGGCAATTCCTGCACCTGCTGTAATGTTTCCAAATATGCATCATCTCCTCTCTCAAAGAGTACCTTTTTGGGGAAAAAGTTGCAATGGATTTTGGAAATGTTTCAGAAAGATTTCATATATTCTTTAGGATTTACATCCGCCGGCTGTGTAGATGAAAAATCACCAGCGAATGTAATTTCTTTTTTAGGATTTCATTTTCGGCTCGAAAATCAGACTGGCAAGATAACCGAATACTAAAGCTGCGGAAATTCCTACCGCACTGGATTTAAAGCCGCCCATGAACGCACCAAGCAGCCCGTAATTGTCAACTGCCTCTCTTACCCCTTTCCAGAGGGTATTTCCGAATCCGAGCAGGGGAACGGAGGCTCCTGCTCCTGCAAAATCTATGAGTGGCTGGTAAATGCCGAGTGCACCTAAT
This sequence comes from uncultured Eubacterium sp., assembly GCA_964462405.1. Classification (GTDB taxonomy): domain Bacteria; phylum Bacillota; class Clostridia; order Lachnospirales; family Lachnospiraceae; genus Roseburia_B. The sequence goes on along the minus strand of CAYWXJ010000078.1, from coordinate 8,496 downwards.
ACGGCACCGGTACATACTAACAGCACCATAATCCTACCCGGCAGCATCTTTGTCTTTTCCATTAAAATTTGTGTCAGCGCACAAATGACGCCGCCGACCCAAAAAGCATTGATATATTCCACAATTACACCTCCTCTGCATGTTCAAGTACTACCCCATGGGCGATTCCGGGCACGTTCTGACCTTCATTAAAGCTGACGGTGGATAACAGTGCTCCGGTCGGCACAAACAAAATCCGCTTTAAGCTTCCCTCTTCTAACATCGGCAGATAATGCGCACTTAAGGTAGCCGCCGAGCAGCCGCAGCCGGAACCACCAGAGCCGGTTCCCTGTGTTTCTTTATCGTAAATCAATATTCCGCAGTCCTCATGTACCTTTGAAATATCAATTTTCTTTTTCTGTAAAAGATTAATTAAAATCTCCTGTCCCACATATCCTAAATCTCCGGTCACGATTTTATCATAATCCGTTGGTTTTCTTTTAAAATCCTCTAAATTCTGTGCAATCAAATCGGCTGCCGCAGGTGCCATGGCAGCTCCCATATTCATGGAATCCTTGATTCCCATATCGACGATTTTACCAGTGGTAATTCCGGTAATTCGTACTTTTCCCTTCTTGCCGGACAGTAAAAAGGCTCCGCTTCCGGTGACGGTCCAGGTAGCTGATACGGGTCTTTGATTGGCATACTCCAGGGGATAGCGAAACTGCTTCTCCGCACTGGCAAAATGGCTGGAGGTAAGGGCAGCCACCGTTTTTGCATAACCTGCTCCCACACACATCGCTGCTAAGGAAAGTGATTCTCCTGCTGTGGAACAGGCTCCGTACAATCCAAACAATGGAATATCATAATCCATAAGCCCAAAGGAGGTTGCAATATTCTGTCCTAACAGATCTCCGGCAAAGAGATACCGGACATCCTCCGGCTTTAAATCTGCTTTTCCCATGGCTAAAGCCAATGTTTCTTTTTGCAGGGTACTTTCTGCCATTTCCCAGGTATCTTCACCGAATTTGTCATCCTCACATATCATATCAAAGGCTTGTCCTAACGGACCTTCGCCTTCTTTTTTTCCCACTACGGACGCACTGGCAATCAGATAGACATCTTTCGGAAAAGTAAGGCTCTGTTCTCCTACATAATACGTCTCTTTTACTGGCATTATATAAATTCTCCTGTAAATTATTTTTTACAGGTAGTATTTCATTTTTTTTAAAAAATATACATATTCTTCAATCTCATGTATAATGCTGTTATCTGATAGTGAAACTGCTTACTAAGGAGATGAATTATGAAAATAGGGATTCTTTCAGACAATCACGGAACCCTCCGTGAAAATGTTTTAACGACTTTAAAAGACTGCGATTATATTATTCATGCAGGAGACATTGTTACAAAAAGCTCTTATGAAACGTTGAAAGCACTGCAAATTCCCACCTATCTTGTGCGGGGGAACTGCGACTGCAGCCACTGGACGACCTATCTGCCCGACACACTTTCCTTTTCCATCGGCGGACAGCTTTTTTATCTGATTCATGATGTGAATAAAATTCCGCGGGGTGCAGATGCCGGATGCAGATTTATTATATCCGGACATACCCACAGATATTCGAACTTTACCAAAAAGGGACAGGTCTTTTTAAATCCCGGAAGTACCAGCTTGGACAGAGGAGGCACAGGCTGTACCATGATGATTATGCATTTAGAATCGGATAGTTACCGTATTGAACAGATCCTGTTATCTTCTTAATGTGCGTACAGCCTGCATACTCCATGCTATTTATTCATTTTTAAAATTTGTACTTCATATCCCGACAAAACACCGGCGTTTTCCCCTTTTATCAGCGAATAGTGTTCCGGTACGAAATATTCCTTCGTCTGGTTGGAATGATTGATGACAAATAACCATCGGTTTTCTTCATTTTCCCTTGCCATAAATTCGACGTCTTCTGCTTTTTCTGCAAGGGGGCTCACCTCTGCTTTTCTGCAAATATCTTCCATAAGAGCCTGCATCAACTGCTCTTTCGGTTCTGTTCCGATGTAATAACAGCTTCCCTTTCCATAAGCATGTTCTGTTACACAAGGCTCTCCTGCGTAAAATTCACTGCCGTAAGCGGCTAAGACCTTTGTATCGGGAAACAGGCGCATCAGATCGCTCCAGATGGCTCCGCGAAGCTTTTGATCCTTATAGACAATATCTATCTCTGTTTCTCTCAGGCAGTCATAATCTAATACTTCAATTCCTGCAATTTCACTGAGCCTGCCCGGCAATTCCCTATCCGTCATGCAAAGGTTATTCTCATCCTTTACTCCGGTACGCATGGTCAAAATCAGATGTCCGCCATTTTTTACATAGGAAATATACTTCTCCTCTAACTTCGGGTTCATCAAATACTGCAGCGGGGCAACTAACAGCTTATATTTAGAGAAATCTGCCTCATCTGAAAGGAAATCCACCAGAATATTCTGGTCATACAATGCTTTATAATACTTCTGTATCTGCCCAATATAGTCTAAGTCCTTATGATGGGGCTGTATCCGGAAGGCATACTCCTGCTCAAAGGAAAAGACAATTCCCACCTCCGGATTTGGCATACTTCCCTGTAATTCCTCCATAATCGGATGCATCACCGTCATCATATCCTTTAGCTCTGCATATCTTCTGCCCGGATTACCGCTGTGGGGCAAAATTCCATGCCAGTACTGTTCCGTTCCCATTGCACAAGTTCTCCACCGGAAAAATATGATTGCATCCGCTCCATGGGCAACGGACTGAAGTGCCCATGCAGATAACTGTCCCGGTGCAGGAGACCTTCCCATAACTTCCCAGCCGGTAATGCCGGACTGCTGCTCCATAATCCAGAATGGCTGATTTTTGTAGCCTCTTACCACATCTAAGGTTGCCGCTAACACATGATTCTTTTCATGGGGTGTTTCCGACAGATAAAAGCCCTGGGGATATTGGTCATGGGATACAAAGTCTAAAAGCTCACCTAATTTATAATAATCTACTTTATCTGCAAACCCCATATAATTATGGGTAATGAACTGATGCTTTGCATATTTGCGGATGATGTCCGTCTGCTCCTTTGCAAAATCCACAATCAAATCGGAACAAAAACGTTTCCAGTCTAACATGGCGGACGGGTTTTCTCCTGTTACCGTAATTCTCGGTGCAGGCACCTCCGCAAAATCATTATATTCCTGGCTCCAGAATGCAGTTCCCCATGCAGCATTTAATTTCTCTGTAGTCTGATATTTCTCTTTCAGCCAGCTCTGAAAACTGCTGCGGCAGCTATCACAGGTACACAGCTCCTGATGGCTGTTGCCAAGCTCATTATCCGGCTGCCAGCCTATGACATTGGGATTCTCTCCGTAATGCTCTGCTAACCTTGTGACCATCTTACGGACATAAGCACGATACACAGGATTAGACTGACAGTCATGGTGTCTGCCGCCGAACCCGCGTACCCTTCCGTCCCGGTCTACAGGAAGAATCTCAGGATGTTTTCGTATCATCCATGCCGGTGGTGCCGCAGTTGGCGTTCCAAGAATTGTCTTGATCCCATAGCCTGCTAACAGCCCGATTGCCTCATCTAACCATGCAAAATCGTATCTTCCTTCTTCCGGCTCCAGCTTATGCCAGGAAAATTCCGCCATGCGCACGACCTGAATCCCCATTTCCTGCATCAATTTTGCATCCACATCCCAACGGGCTCTCTCCCAGTGCTCCGGGTAATAATCTACCCCAAAATGAGTATTTGCCATAGCTTCTTCTCCGTTTTTCCTAAAAACCCTTCCTGCCAGACTTATCCTTTCCGACAAAGAAGTACTTGTTTTATAAAACCCCAAATTTATGCATCAATGTCTACAGTCCAGCCGTACTTATCCTCTATATCTCCCCACTGGATTCCGGTCAGGTAATCATATAATTTCTGTGTCAATTTACCAATCTCGAAATTATTCACCTTAACCGCATCCTCTTTGTAAACAAATTCGCCGACCGGTGAAATAACGGCAGCCGTACCTGTACCAAAAGCTTCCTCTAAGCTTCCGTCATGTCCTGCCTTCATCAAATCATCAACTGCAAGATGCGTCTCATTTACCTTGTAGCCCCAATCCTTTAAAATATGGATAATGGAATCTCTGGTTACACCTGCAAGTACGGTTCCTTCGATTGGTGCGGTATAGATCTCTCCGCCAATCTTAAACATAATGTTCATGGTTCCTACTTCTTCTACATATTTTCTATGTACACCGTCCAACCAGAGTACCTGGGTGCAGCCCATCTTCTCAGCCTTAACCTGACCTAAAATGGAACCTGCATAGTTACCGCCGCATTTTGTAAAGCCTGTACCGCCCTGTACGGCACGAACCAGTTCATCTTCAACTAAAATCTTAACCGGATTGATTCCTTCTGCGTAATAAGCACCAACCGGGCAGCAGATTACCATAAATTTGTATTTGCTTGCCATATGTACGCCAAGTGCGCTCTCTGTTGCAAACATGAAAGGACGGATATAAAGGGAGGTTCCCGGCTCTGACGGTACCCAGTCTCTTTCTACCTTTACCAGTTCTTTTACAGCTTCTACAAACATATCTACAGGAAATTCCGGCATACAAAGTCTTTCATTTGACTTAATCATACGCTTTGCATTCATCTCCGGACGGAATAACTGAATCCTGTCTTCTTTTGTACGGTATGCCTTTAATCCTTCAAAGGTTTCCTGTGCATAATGTAAAGTCACACAGGCAGGATCTAAAGTAATCGGCTCATAAGGAACGATTCTTGCATCGATCCAGCCGTCTTCCTTTGTCCAATCCATGACAAACATGTAGTCTGTCATATATTTTCCAAAACCAAGGTTTTTCTGATCCGGTTTTTCCTTTAACTGCTCTCTTTTTTCAAATCTGATATTCATAACTTTTACCTCCGATGTGCTCTCGCGTCCGATTCTCTCGAACTTTCGGGATTTCTTTTTCATTTCTGACAACCATTATTATACTTTTTTGCCAATGTGTCAAGATTATTCCGAAGGCTTATACGAGTCATAATTCGTTGTTATAGAAAACCATTTTTGTCCAAACTATATGTTATAGTATATTTGTGTTTTTCTCTGTAACAGGAAATGTTACAATTACCTTGAATAAATCACCATCAATCACCAGCTCAAATTTTCCCTGCATCAATTCCGTAAGGCTTTTTGCAATGGAAAGTCCTAATCCGCTGCCCTCTGTATTTCTGGAGCTATCCCCTCTGACAAACCGCTCCATCAATTCCTCACTGTCAATATTCAATGCATATTTGGAAATATTGCGGAAAATAATTCTGCCGTATATTCCATCACTTTCAATATTTACATAGGCTCTGGTCGAGGCCTGGGCATATTTGCAAATGTTGTTCATCAGATTGTCAAAAATCCGCCAAAGATGCCTCGGGTCTGCCTGAATATATACAGGCACCTTACTATCCTGCACTATAAGCTCAATCTGTCCCGCCTTTAATTTCTCTCCAAATTCTCCGATAGTCTGGGTCAGCATCACTCCGGCATCACAGCATTCGCAGACAACTGCCAGATTTCCGGTGGAAGCTTTAGAAGCTTCCATCAAATCCTCAATCAGCTTTTTTAACCGGACAGACTGACGGCTTAAGACCTCTAAATATTCCCGCACCCGCGGATTATCGATGTTTTCTTTTTCCAGTAAATCTACATAGTTGATAATGGAGGTCAGAGGGGTTTTAATATCATGAGATACATTTGTAATCAATTCTGTCTTAAAATGCTCGCTTTTCATCTGCTCGGCAACCGCTTTGCCAATCCCTTCCCGGATGCGGTTTAAGTTTTCTCCATGCTCCTTAAAATCCCAGAACATTTTTCCGGTATCTATCTGACTGTCTGTTTCTCCCGCTGCAATCTTTTTTGCTCCCTGCTGCAGATGATATAGCTGCAGCAGACAAAGGGTCAGCGCGCCATATACTACAACTTTTTCTAAAAACCACAGAAATAGCTGCACTTCTGGCTGATAACCGGTAGACACAAGTCCTGCAAATTCCAGGAATGCCAATGCCCCCATAAGAATCCATGCTTTCCACAAAAAGGGAACTGCCTGCGACAGATTTACGCATATTTTTCTGCACCATTTTAAAATCCCTTTTGCAGTTTTCTTACAACATAGCCAAAATCTGTAAATTAAGGTATTTCTCCACCATTTTCCTTTTTTGAAACGGACTGCCGTACTTTCTAAGTACCGAAAGCCCAGCCATTCGCTGACCAATATGGCGAAAAATCCAATAAAGCAGGTAAAGTGCAGAGCTAATTCCATCGCACTTTCTACTGTCAGAACAATCAAAATATCGATGATTACAACTACAAGAAAAGTATAAAGATCGTATGGCAGCTTATCCAAATAGCCTTCTTTGATACCCTCATACCCTTTTTCATGTCCGGCTCCGGTCATTACCATGAAAAATGAAATCAGAAAAACTAAAATACTGACTGCTAAAACCACATACACTCCGTACCGGATGGAATAGACCAGGTTTAAGACCGCTGTCAGTTGTACAAAGAAATCCTGCGCATCCCAATCTGCCATCTGTGTCAAAATATCCTGGTTCAAATAGTTTCCGGAACCGGAAGTTTCCAACGGTTCGTTTACATAAGAAAATACATAATAAGGCTTCGTATCGGAAAATCCATACTCATAAGTAACAATCCTGCCATTCTGATTATAATACTCCACATAACCTTCCTCATCTATATTGACCGGCATAACATGGCCAAGCTCTTCTAATTCCACCGTGGTAATAACCTCAATATCTGACAGATAATAAGTCATGTCATTGATCGTGATCTGTTTATTCGGATCTTTCCAGGTATAGACCGGCTCTTTTGATGCGTCTGTTTCGCTTGCCAAAACAAGTTCATTCGCCAGATTTAATGTTTCCGAATTATCATAAGCCGCTGTTTCTTCATTCTCATAAGCAACCGCTGTTTCCGCATAATATACTATATTCGGCTCTCCGAACTCCTGATAAAGCTTTCCATTTGCCAGATAATAAATTTTCTGTGTATTTCTGACATAATAACAGGCTTCAATCGGATAATCAACCTGTTTATATACTTTATCATCGTTATAGATATAAAAATTGCTAAACAGGCTTCTTCCTGCTGTGTAATAGGTTCCTTCTCCCATATTACAGGAATATACATGAAGCATATCCTCGTTTACTTCTTTATCAAAATTGCATACCTCATAAATACTTTTATCATTCAAATCCAGACCTTCGATATTACTTGTCTGAATAACACCATATCGGAAATTCGTTTCAGAAAGCTCCTCCATGGCAAAATCATCCTGATACTCCGTCATTGCCCAAACAGAGTAATCTCCCAGTGCCAAGTCAAATACTTCTTTTTTGGTTTCGGATTTCTCTTTTTCATAAATTCCCATTTCTTCCATTGCCACAACTCCCAAAAAAGAAGCCGCCATAAAATTAAATGACAGAATACACAGGATTTGGGATAAAATCCTAACCCATTTTTTATAAATCCAGGGATTTCCGCCGGAGTTTTCTTTTGTATGCTTGTGCAACTCAAACTGTTTCATTTCTTATGTCTCCTTTAAAGATTTTCACCGTTACTTTTCATCTTCCATTTTATACCCTCTTCCCCAGACTACCTTCAGATACCGGGGATTTGCCGGGTCGTATTCTAATTTTTCCCTTAAATGCCGGATATGTACGGCCACTGTATTTTCAGTTCCGAATGCCACATCCTTCCAGACCTTCTGATAAATCTGTGCAGGAGAAAATACCTGTCCCTTATGCTCTAAGAGCAGTTTTAAAATATCGTATTCGGTACGTGTCAATGCAACAGGCTCGCCGTCTAACGTCACTTCCTTTGCCTTATCGTCCAATTCGATGCCCCCGATGGATAATGTATCGCTTTTTACCGTGCCGCCGCCAAGCATCATATAACGGCGGAGCTGGGATTTGACTCTTGCCTGCAGCTCTACCGGATTAAAGGGCTTCGTGATATAATCATCCGCACCTACGGTAAGTCCTAATACTTTATCGGTATCCTCACCTTTCGCGGTCAGAAGAATCACCGGGACATTACTGATTTCACGGATTTTCACCATGGCTGTGATTCCGTCCATAACCGGCATCATAATATCCATCAATACCAGATGAACATCCTGATCTGCTATTTGTCTGACTGCTTCTTCGCCGTTGCAGGCTTCTATCACTTCATAACCCTCACTTACAAGATAAATCCGAAGTGCGGATACAATATCTTTTTCATCATCACATACTAATATACGATACATAAACTTCCTCCAAATGTTTTATGATTAATCATAGATTTATTGTATCGGATTATTTATGAATTTAAAAGGATTCAATTCTTTAAGATTTGTTTAACTTAATATAAGTTCAGAGAAATGTAACAGTTCAGCCGCGCCATTCGCAAAATCGTGCTATCGCACTCTCCGCTGCTT
>CAYWXJ010000077.1:0-10375 GCA_964462405.1 uncultured Eubacterium sp. | reverse complement strand
ATATTCTTACGGGCTTTGCAGCAAGTGCAAAGTCCTACGCTGAACTGTTACATTAATACTTCTGTATCGGAAATTTCTTCATCCTCAGCCGTATCCTCGATTTTCTCATTCTCTCCATAATATTCCTCTTCAGATACTTCTTCAACTTCTGCATTGTCATATAAAAATTCAATCGTCTTCTGTCTTAACAATTCCGCAATAACAGAGACTTTCCCATAATCTGCAGTAAAGTCGTCTAAATTTTCATAGCCATACTCAACTGCCATTGCTTCTGCTTCTTCCTCATAATTCTTATCGGTAATCTCAAATCCTTCTTTTTCTGCAATCGCCTGTGATACTAAGATTTCATTTACCCAGCTTAAAGTCACTTCCTCAAGATCCTCATCCCCCATAAACTCAGACATGAACTCATCAAAGTCCATTCCAAACATTTCCGCATAGGATTGGTAGCTTTCTACCGTATCATTATAGCAGAAATCATACAACGCCTGGGGATAGCCATTTATTGTGGCATTCTCAACAGCCAGTAATAATGCATCCTCTCCGGCAGCCATTTTCGCTTCTTCCTGTGCAGACAGCATTAAATCTTCCCGCAAAAACTCTTCATAGGCTTCTGTAGTGTCATAATCCGTAACGCTTGCTACAAATTCATCGTTGTATTCCGGAACAACCACCTCATAGACAGAATTTATTTTTACAGTAAACTCTGCTGTTTTTCCGGCTAAATCTTCCTCATAATCCTCCGGGAAGGTAAGATTAAAGGTAACAGACTCTCCTTCGCTCTTTCCTAACAGATTATTTTCAAAATCCTCTAAAAATTCTCCGTCCCCCAACGTAAATTCATACTCTTGTGCACTGCCGCCTTCGAATGCTTCTCCATTTACAGTACCATCAAAATCAATACTTACATAATCTCCATTGGTTATGGCACGGTCTACAGGATTATATTCCGTATTCTCATCCGTCAAATCTAAAATACTCATTTCAATATCATCATCGGATACTGTAGGAACCGGATATTGTACAGAAAGCTTCTTATAATCCCCAAGCTTAACATAATCCTTGACATCATAATCCAAAGCTTCCATCTCTGCTGCTTCCGTATCATTGACAGACTCTGCAGTCTCTTTTTCGCCGCATCCAGCCATTAAAAACATTACTGCCATCATTACTGCTAACCATATTCTTCTTCTCATAGTAGTCCTCTTTTCTTTACGCATAATGAGCGGCACAGACCGTTTATTGCTCCCTGCCGCCTTTGGTTTCTCTGCTTTTTATGTACCGAGCCAATATTGCCTTAATTTTCTCCGGCTCATAAGGCTTCACTAAATATCCTCTCGCATGTACCTCATATGCCTCTATTGCAAAACCAGTCATCGCCGTACAAACTCTTCCCCACTGGAAAATCCAGTTGTTTCTACTGATGTTTCATTTCTACATATCCATAGGCATAATACCATATTTGTGAAATGAAAATCAATGGCTTTTTTGTGTTTCACGTTCTTATTCTGAAATACGAAGAATATAATTATATTTTTTGCAGTCACTTTCCCGGAAAATCTGCATACGTTAGTTATATAAATCAAAAAAAGGAGACTATTTATGAATACTTGCGGACAGCCAAGATGCGGAAGAAATTCCTATCCGACATCAACTCCATGCATCAAAGACACAAGACCTTCTGAAAACTTTGTCCTTGCTATGGCATATGTTCCCATGCAGCATTTTAATAATGTCTACGAACTGGACGAAGCTATGCAGTATGGAACTATTTTCCCGGAATTAAATAAACCATTTCTGGGATGGAAAGGTTGGTGTAAACGTTGAAACAAAATATAAACATGAATCGAAATCAGCTTTTACAGTGGATTAACGAGGTCAGTTTTGCCGTTACCGAAATCTCACTCTACTTAGACACACATCCTGATGATATGGAAGCCCTGGATTTTTTCAATCATTACAATGAGGAAAGAAAAAAAGCTTTGACCCTTTATTCTGCCACTTATTCTCCGCTGACACTGGATACTGCACAGGAAAATAATCACTGGTACTGGGCAACAGATCCATGGCCTTGGGAAGGAGGTTATTGCTAATGTGGAATTATGAAAAGCGATTGGAATATCCGGTAAATATTAAAGAGACAAATCCAAAGATTGCACAGTATATAATTAGTCAATATGGTGGACTGCATTGTTTTAACATATGATGTATTCCACGATGGTTTATTCCCTCTCAACTTTATCTGCCGGTTCAGGCATTTCTCTTTTGGTTAGCAAAATAAAATCACCTGATTTTCTTATTTATATTTTTTGTTTTATACGCTGCTACAGATTTATCTATCTGATCAGTATCTTTCATTTTTTCTGCAATATCTTCTTCTGTAGAATGAATAAATTGATCACTATGTTCTGCTTTCGCCATACCCGACACCAAGTTCTTATACGCTGTCCTGCTTAATACATCATTTACCCGGATTTCAACTGCCTTAACAATTCGATCTGTCCTTGCAGCATCATAATTTGCCGCCCGCATAGTTTCTTCTATTATATCCGGAATAATCCCTAATACTTCTTTACTCTTCATTGGTTCAAGAAAATCTGCATCAACATATCGGTTCATTTGTTCTTGCTGGGTTCCGGCAAAAGGCTTCGCTTGTGAATCCTCTTTCGCATTAATGTAATTGTCTGCAGTATCTAACCATAATGATGTTCCCGAATCAAATACCGGTGCAATTCCAACAAGCTCTAATGTATCTACATTTCTAATAAAGGCAATGTTATTTAAATGACGGTCAATATTATTCGTGATATAATCTATCACGATTTCATGCTTAAGAAATTCCTCTATTTCGACGCCTCGCTCTTTTGCAGCATAAACGAGATGCTCAAATACAGATAAATGATTAGGTCTTTTCGTTTCTTTATATAAACTATAGGCAGGAATCAGTTCTGTGTGTATATCTGTCATGTTTTTACATCGGCTGAAGTGTTCCTGTCTCCCTTTGACCGGCATATCTACTAATGTATAAGGAAGATAATGTTCATACCCAATTCCCTGGTATATATTTGAGATTACCGCTTCATTCAGTGCTTCCTGATAAAATGGACTGCTTGATCCTTTTAAAAGAAATGTACTATCATCAACACGTTCCCATTTCTTTCTAAGCCACCCACCGGAAGTACTGTCCGGACTTCTAAAATCAATGTCTGCTATATATTTTCCCATACAGAAAATATCTCCAACATCCGAAGAAAAACTATTTTCATAAAAATTAATTTCACTCCATTTTTTCTCTTTCCGTTCATCCATAATCCAATAATGATCTGACAAACTTAATCCATCATTTTTTAATGCCAAAATTCTTGCATTTTTTATCTCTAATTCAGTAATTCTTGCAAAATAATCCTGCCTTGTAATGGGTATCATTCTTGACTCCCACCATTCGTTTAATTCGGCCCGATCGGGGATTCCTTTTCTTGTATGGACACCTACAGGTATTCTTTCTTTTGTATAAATGTCTCTAACTTTTGAAATAATTCCCGTTTCATTATCTATTTCAATTTGCACCACTGGGTGGTTTCCATGCATTAATATATACATACCCTGCCTCCCTTCCTGTCTTGATTATAACAGCTATAAATGGATATATATTCTTAACTTTCTCCAAAAAAAGAGAGAGAACATCCACTATGGTCTATTCCCTCTCTACCATATCTGTAACTTTTTTCTGCCTTCCAAAAATGGCTCCCCAAGATAGCCGTCATATGCATGTATTTACGGTACTGTCTCATTATTATACATCTGTATATCTCTAAAACTTAGAGTTTATTATATTATAAATCAGCAAGTATTACAACTGATTTTCTTCAAAAAACTTTCTATTTCTTGAATCATTACAATCGCAAAAGAACTTTGAATGCCTAACGCAGGTTTTTCCTCTACAGAATACTTCAAGAAACCAAGTGCATATACGAATCTCCCCTTGCCGGAACGGAATATGTTAGAAACCGGAACGGAATGCCAACTGCAAATTCTGCGATTTTGACATCATGATTCCGTTCCGGTTTCTATCTTCCTATTTGATCTTAAGCTTCACCTTCGCTTTTTTATTTGTTCCGTCTGTGGACATCGCCGTAATCGTAACAGTCTTACCCTTTCCTGCCTTCTTTGCCGTCACCTTCCCTTTGGAATTGACTGCGGCATACTTTGGCTTCGAGGACGTCCATTTCAGGGCTTTGTTAGCATTTTTGCCGTTTGTCTTGACGGTAGCTTTCAGCTGCATGCTCTTCCCAGCCTTCAACGTCTTATTCGGAGCCGCAAGCGACACCTTTGTGACGACGTTTTTCATCAGCTCGAGCTTAATCGCTGCTTTTACGCCGCTGCCGTCCGCCGCCGTCGCCGTAATCGTGACGGTCTTGCCCTCTCCGGCTTTCTTTGTCGTGACAACGCCCTTACTGTTGACTGCGGCATATTTTTTATTGCTGCTCGTCCAGGTTACCCGGGTATCGGAAGCGTTTTTCGGAAAAACTGTAGCAGTTAGGGATACCTTTTCGCCTGCGGCTATCTTTTTCGACAGAGCGTATATCGAAATCTTATTTACCGCTGTCTTCTGGCTGTCAGACATATCCTCGTTCGGCAGCACATCGGCGTCTCCGGATGTGTCCTGTGTGTCAGAGTCTGCTTCGATATTCGTGTCCTCTCCTCCTGTTGCGACGTTTCCGTTGTCAACGGAAGAATTGTTATCCAGATTCTCTGTGACATCAGCTCCGATATTCGTGCAGTGGTGCACCGGATTCGACGGAGCTGTCTCGCCGTCCACGGAAGACCAGAGGTCAGAGGACAGATTGATATGCAAAGCTGGCACAACGGCGTCATTATCATAGTTGACATCAATAACACTCCTAGTGACGCTCCCGTAATCGTCGACTCCCGCGGCACTACCCGCATCGCTGCCCGGCGAGCACAGCCACCACCAGCCGTTGTTCTCCCCGCCTGTATAGCTGCTGCTGTAAGCAGACGCCCCTCTTGCATTCGCATAGTTGCTGGGCCGTCTCCAGCGGCTTGCGGAACTACTATAGCTTTCGCAAAATTCATACGCCGGGTTCGTAACCTCCCCGATCGACAGCAGATACACCTTATCGCTGGTGTTGTTTCCGCCCTCCGTTCCACAATCTGGGTTATCCTCGTTCACTACCGTCTGGCTGACAATCGCCTGCTGCTCCTCATTACTGAAAGCCGTCCCGTAAAAGTCGTTGTTCAGCCAATTCCGGAGCGTACAGTTCTCCCACGTAATAGAATCTGTATATTCCTCATTGAATTCTTGCAGTCCAGACCCTGATCTGCCGCAACAAACAGCGTCGAGCCGTCGTTCTCCTTCGTGCAGTGGTGCACCGGGTTCGACGGAGCCGCCGCGCCTGCCGACGCTTCCGCCGGGTCTGCGGCGTTTTCTGCTGACGCCGGAAAGACTTGCGCCGTGACAAGCATCGCCGCTGTCAGAAGCAGCGACAGCAATTTCCTTCCTGCTTTTGTTTTTTCATGTTTATTGTGCTCCCCTTTCATTTATTCTATATTTAGTAGGCGTTTTCGAAACGCCACAAGCCGCATAAATACGGCATTGTTACTTCTATAAAACAAAACTTTTAACTATATTTTTGAAACACTCTCAGCAACTACGAGATTTCTGTGGGTTCAGTGTTGTTCCTGATGTCTCAAAATTTACTCGTTTTAAACAGGATTTTCTTATGGACTTACAATCGATGTTCGATAACTTAGTTGAAATGTTATATGCATCATAAGTAAACAAGACAACTTGTCATGAAGTTGGATGTCAATTTTAACTTACATTTATTTTCCTTTATGCTTTTGTGGAAATTCTGTTATTTTATCCAGCTCTTTTTCTTTATACATCGCAGGATTGAGCAGCAAACATTTTTCTCTGAAAAATTGTTTCAAACTCCCTGCATTATTACTTTCATAAAATCATATTTGTTTCCAAATAGATTTCCCGGAAAAGGAGCATGGTCTGTAAATGCGATTGTTGAAGTTCTCAGCTTTATTATATCCTTCTTTACTTAATTCGGCAATCAAATCTTCTACTACTCGTTTTATCTCCTGTTCCTGTGAATTTTTCTTGCTCTCTGCAAATTCCTGCTCCTCGACTACTACATCTATGGTATAGACCTTCGTCACCTCCGTCATATATGCTTCGTAACAATTCTGCTTATCTGTCGTATATGATTTTTTTCAATTAGGCTTGTCTTTCTTACCGCTTACGCGGTAATGACTTTACCTCTCAATCCGTTTTCTATGTACTGCCTGCACAATTTTTGATATATCTCTTTTCTTTCTTCCTCTGTCATCTGGGACATATCGATTGGCTCTTTCCCATTTATGGATACATGAAAGGAATATGTCATTTTTTGCTCTTTCCTCATGCATGCCTCCTATCTGTTTCTTACTATTTTTTATTCAAATTGCTTGATTATGTTTCTTATTTCTATACTTGAAAAATCACAATCTTGCTGATATATAATCGCTATCCCGTTATCTCAACAATAACAAACTTCTTTCTTCTACTTTTAATTTTTTAAAAAATTCCATTTTTTGCTGATTTTCTCTTGTTTTTCATATTCTCCCATTTTATAATTTATTTACAGATCACTGCAGTGATCAAATACCTATGAAAGGAGAATTTCCATGTATCCATTTAAGTTTGTCATCAATGGTGTTCCTTTGCCTAAAAGTCAACATTATTTTACCGCCAAAAAAGCAATTATTCATACTTACGTTTTTGATAGATCTTTGGACTCTGCCCAAGAAAAGGTTATTGCCTACATTAAAACTCTGCATTGGGTTCCTTTATATATCCAACAAGCTATTAAGTTATCTAATAAACAAATGTCTGATTTGTCGAAAGATGAAGAATTGCTTTTTCAGGAAGCTTTTGTTAAAGGTATTACTTCCAATTTTCATATAATTCCAATTCGCGACAAGTCTCAAAATTTATCCAGATGAATAAATATCCTCTAAAATCATTTCTACTTTTATTTCCACCACTTTAATGAGTGGTGGTGTCTACTTTTTCATTTCCTTGTCTTCTCTATACTTATACTGGTTGTAAGAAAAGAATTAAAATATCACTAATATTGTGTACCATTTCTATTATCAGTTCCCTATAATCAGAAATTGAACTCTGACAATCTAAATCCCCTACTATTTTTTACTTATTATCGCTCATAAGTACTGATAGATTTAAGTAAAACAAATCTCATTAAGGGCTATCGAAATCCCTGCACCATAAAAAAGAAAATACCGTTTTTCTCTTCCTGGAATTCTTGATTCTTTCATATAATATAAAAACCGCCCTGCTACAAACAAGACGGTTTCACATAGATTACTGTTCCAAGCTGCATCAGTGCAACTGTGGCAGAACCTGCCATAGACAAGTAGATCATACCACTCCTTCGGTGCATCTAGCAGCAGATGTATTTTTTATATTCAAAATTTGTATAATTTACAAAGGAGTGATTTACCATGAGTAATAAAAAGAAAATGGAAGTAATCTATATAAAAGCGTTGCTCAAATCAGAAAGGAAGGTGATGCTAAATGAATACTAGCAAAAATCAGTCAATTATCAAAACCGGATGCGCTTATATTCGTGTCCGATAAGCACGGATAAGCAAGAAGAGCTCTCCCCTGATGCTCAAAAACGTCTGCTCCTAGAATATGCCAAAAAGAACAACATCATAATTTCTGCACAGGACATCTTCATGGAAAACGGTATCTCCGGCAGAGAAGCAAAGAAGCGGCCTGCATTCCAACAGATGATTGCCAGAGCCAAATCACCGGAGCATCCCTTTGATGTGATTCTGGTTTGGAAATTCAGCCGTTTTGCCCGAAATCAGGAAGAGTCCATTGTGTATAAATCCATGATGAAACGTGACAATGTAGATGTTGTAAGTATTTCCGAGCCTATGATAGACGGTCCTTTCGGTTCCCTGATTGAACGGATTATAGAATGGATGGATGAATACTACTCTATCCGGCTCTCCGGTGAAGTTATGCGAGGAATGACAGAAAAAGCCATGCGAGGCGGTTATCAATCCATTGCTCCCTTTGGCTATACTTCCGTAGGCAATGGTAATCCACCGGAAATTAATCCGGAACAAGCGAAAATCATCCGTCTGATCTTCTCTTCATTTTTAGACGGCAAAACTTATAACAGCATTGCCAGAAAACTGAACGAATTAGGCGTCCGAACGATAAACGGAAACCCTTTTGAAGCCCGCACCATAAAATACATATTAGAGAATCCTTTTTATTGCGGCAAAATACGTTGGAACTACACAAAATGCGGTCGTGTATTAAAAGCCTCTGATGAATGGATCATAACAGATGGAAAACATAATGCTTTAGTATCGGAAACTGAATGGCAGGCTGTTCAGGACCGGATAAAGTCTTTAAATCTACCATTTAAACGCCGGGATGTTGCCACCTGCAAACATTGGCTTTCCGGAATCCTTAAATGTTCCTCCTGCGGAGCGTCCTTGGGATTTAATAACAATCCCCGTTCCCCTTTTTTCCAGTGCTGGAAATACAGTAAGGGAATATGCCCGGAATCTCACTCTATTATTGCAAAAAAAATTGAGGAAAATGTGATTGCCGGATTAAAGGAATCTATCCTCACTGGAAATATGCAATACAAAATTATAAAATCAGTATCCAAAGATGATTTTAATGAACTGGAATCCTTGAAAGAACAGTTAGACAGAATTAAGCTGAAAGAAATTCGCATTCGGGATGCATACGAAAACGGAATTGATACATTGGAAGAATATAAATTAAACAAATCCCGGATTCAGGACGAAAAGGCAGCAATCGAGAATAAGATTTCCAAATTAACCTCATCCTCTCCTGCTTCTAAAGGTTTTGAACCGGAAAAACAGTTAATTCATAATGTTCAATCTGCCATAGATATTCTGACTGATCCTGAAACGAACTATGAAGAGAAAGGTGCTGCTATCCGCAGCGTGGTAGATAAAATTGTCTATGATAAGAAAACAGAACATCTTGACTTTTTCTTCTTCCTCTCAGAACCTTGATTTTTTGTATAGTTTCATTTGTGCCAGACAGATAGCCAGAAAAAGATGTTCACAACAAGATTCCTCGAAACGAAGATATGTAATAGAGAACCTCACCGTTGTAATAAGTGCTTCGGGGACATCTTTTTGCTGCAGAAATGTGGAAATATGACAGATGAAGTGATAAGATTATTGTGTTGTCCTACCGATACCTGGCAACAGGAGGAGGTGTTTGGATGGAAATAGTCGCTACGTTCCTTGTGGCTGTCGCATCGGGTGTGGTTTGCCACCTCATCAGTAAATGGCTTGATAGGCACGATAAGGACAACGAATAGCCTAGTGGGTGCTTTGCCACTATAAAAGAAAAGAAGAAACCCTCAACCGTGGTGCAACACAGTTGGGGGTTTTGTTCTTTGCCTAGACGAAAGTCGCTACTTTCCTTTGCCTACTGGCATTATAGCATATGCTAATTTGGATTGCAATATTCTTTTCCGTAATACTTGAAACAAAAAAAGAATCATGTTACTGTCCTTACCATTTTATGCAAATTTGCAATTATTATATGTTAGAACAGTATGGTGGTCCGGACGGAGAAATCGCAGCCAGCCTGCGCTATCTCTCCCAAAGATACTCTATGCCGTACCGCGAAGTTATGGGCGTGCTGACCGATATTGGAACGGAAGAAATGGCCCATTTTGAGATGATCGCTACCATTGTACATCAATTAACACGCAATTTGACGCCGGAAGAAATCAAAGAATCCGGATTTGGCGACTATTACATTGATCATACTTTAGGCATCTGGCCGCAGGCTGCGGGAGGCGTTCCGTTCAATGCCTGCCAGTTCCAGGTGAAAGGCGATCCGATTACAGATATTATTGAAGATATGGCGGCTGAACAGAAGGCAAGAAGCACCTATGATAATATTCTCCGTGTTGTAAAAGATCCGGATGTCATTGATCCTATCCGCTTCCTGCGCGCCAGAGAGGTTGTACACTTCCAGCGTTTCGGTGAGGCCCTTCGTATCATCCAGGAGCATTTGGATTCTAAAAATTTCTATGCCTGCAATCCTTCCATCGACAAAAATTGTGGAACCAAATAGTGCTTTATACACAAAGAAGCAGGGATATATCCCTGCTTCTTTTCTTAAGAATCTACCTTGTATAAACTCCTTATGCGTTCATCTGAGCTGCAACTTCTGCCGCAAAGTCCTCATTTTTCTTCTCAAGACCTTCACCGGTTTCAAAACGGATGAACTTCTTAACAGATACAGTAGTTCCAACTTCTTTTGAAA
>CAYWXJ010000076.1:0-10388 GCA_964462405.1 uncultured Eubacterium sp. | reverse complement strand
GACGATTTTCTTCTGCGGTAATTTACCATCCATCGTATCTTTTACGGAAACTGTCGGGTCTGCCGCACCTGTCACACGCATTGCCTGATATACAAAGGTACGTCCGGACAACGGGTCGCGAATCGCTCCGCCAAGACAAGTCGCTGCACCACCGAAAGGCTCAATTTCGGTCGGATGGTTGTGCGTTTCATTCTTAAAGTTAACAAGCCATTCCTCTGTCTGTCCGTCTACTTCTACCGGAACGACAATAGAACATGCGTTGATCTCATCGGATTCTTCCTGATCCTCCAATTTGCCTTCTTTTTTCAGACGCTTCATTGCCATCAGTGCAATGTCCATTAAGCAGACAAACTTATCGCTTCTTCCCGCATAGAGATTCTGATAGGTTGCAAGATAGTCCTCATAGGTTTCCTGCATCGGCTTCTTATAATCCCCCTCACCAAAGGTCACATCCTTTAACTCCGTAGAGAATGTAGTATGACGGCAATGGTCAGACCAATAGGTATCTAATACGCGGATTTCCGTCATGGACGGGTCACGCTGCTCTTCATTCTTAAAATAATTCTGAATATGCAAAAAGTCTTTAAATGTCATTGCGAGATTTAAGGAAAGATATAATTCCTTTAACGCATCCTCTGCCATAGCATTGAAGCCGTCAAAAATCTTAACATCCTCCGGCTCATCAAACTTCTGTATTAATGTTTCCGGTTTCTCTAAATCGGTCTCTCTGGAATCCACCGGATTGATACAGTGATTTTTGATTGCCGCAAACTGCTCATCTGTTATCTCGCCCTCGATAACATACGTCGTCGCAGAACGAATAATCGGCTCTTCGTTCTCATTTAACAGCTTCACGCACTGTTCTGCAGAATCGGCTCTCTGGTCGAACTGTCCGGGTAAATATTCTACGCTAAAGGTCTTTGCACCCTTTAAGTCAAAGGTTTCTTCATATACATCATCTACCGGCGGCTCTGAAAAAACGATACGGATTGCTTTTCCATAAGTCGCATCGGAAATATTCTCAATATCATAACGAATTAATACACGTACCTCTTCCACTGTCCTGATGCCAAGGTAGCTCTTGATTTCAGACTTCAATTCCTTCGCCTGTACTGCAAAAGCCGGCTTCTTTTCAACATAGATTCTTCTAACACTGCTCATTGGTCATCCTCCATTTTATGACAATTTGTGCGGTAATTCACTTGGAATTTCCTACTATGAAATCATCATAACATGTTTATATCAATTAGTATAATTAATACATCTTATTTCATTTATAATTTTTACTAATATTTAATCAATTTTGAATTTTTGCACCTGAGCTGTCAGCTTCTCCGCTAAAACTGCCACCTGCTGACTTGTCTCTGAAACCTCCTCCAATGCCTTTGTTTCCTCTGTTACTGAAGCAGATGCCTCTTCCATACAAGCTGCATTTTCCTGTGATATGGCGGATAATCCACTTACGATTCCGACAATCACGCTCCTGCTGTCACCGATTCGTTTTGTGGATTCATCCAACTGACCGCATTTTTCTTCCATATCCCTCAGATTCTCTGAAATACGGTCAAACTTATCTCTGGTATCCGCAACACTTTCTGTCTGCTTTGCAGATGCAGTCTGCATACCGTTAATTGTATCTACGGCAAGGTTCATCTTACCCACCAGATCCTGTATGATTTCTTCGATCTGGGTCGTAAGGGTATTGGTCTCTCCTGCCAGATTGCCGATTTCAGTTGCTACTACCGCAAAACCCCTTCCTGCTTCACCGGCTCTTGCAGCTTCAATGGAAGCGTTCAATGCGAGAAGATTTGTCTGTGAAGCAATGTCACGAATCTGAGCGCTTGCTTCCTTAATCCGGTCTGTCTGGCGGCTGGTTTCCATAATGACGCTATGTACCTTTTCGGAATTAGCCTGGCTCCGCTCGGTATTCGAAACGACTACCTTCAGCGCTTCTACCCCCGCTTCTTTGATGGTCTGGACATTCTTAGTACTGCTGTTCAAAAGATTCATGTTATCCTGAACAATTTCTAACAGGCGGCTCAATTCATTTACCTGTTCCTGACCTTCCATAGTTTCCTGCGCCTGGCTGGTCGCCCCATTTGCCACCTCAGAAACGGAAACAGAAAGCTGTTCTCCCATCTCTGCTACTCTTGTAGATACATCAGATAAATCCTCTGACTGATCCATTAATGCTACTGCTGCATTCTTAATCTCTATAATTAACTCGGTCAGACTCTGCCGCATGTTATCAAATCCATTGCTGATAATCCCGATCTCATCCTTACGGCTCCTTAATTTTACTGCACTCGCAGATGTATCTTCTGTCAAATCGTAATTCTCAAGCTTCCCAATACTTACACATAATTGATTGATCGGATGAATCACTAATGTATAAAGGACAACCGTAATCACCATTAACAACAATATGGAAGAAACTACTGCCATCGCACTTACCTTACCCACAGATTCCGTTACCAGCGCACTCATAGACGCTTCGTCCACAGGAATTCCAATATTCAACGCACCCTGCAGTTGATTATTATCATCATAGACTGGTGTCAGGACATCTATCGTTGCTCCTCCGCTTACCGGATCCACATAATCTCCCACGTAAGACTGTCCTTCTCTTGCTGCAGCCAAGCTTCCGGCATCCTCAAGCACAATACCGACTCTCTCAGGGTTACTGTGTGCGATTGCAGTTACTTCTCCGTTCACATCCTGAATATACAATGCATAATTCAGAGTATTCTTCTGATTGATCTCATCAATAAATGCCTGATAATCTTCTACCGACTGACAATTCCTCGCTTTTAACAATTCTCCATAGGATTCTACCAGTTTATAATTATCTGTGCGAAGCTGATTCATCACTTCCTGTTCTACAATCTTCACGGATAAATAGTTAATGCTGACAAATACTATCGCCAATGCAATAAGCATAATTCCTAAAACCCTAACTATCATGTGCTTCCTTTTCATGAACATACCTCCCGATTATAAACTGTACATTTTCACTTAATCTCTTTAATGTACAGAAATAATGTATACAATTTATTATATCAAAGCCAAATTAATCAGTCAATTTCCGCAAAAAAATATTTTTTACAATTTTATTGACGAGCTTATTAGTACAACTTATAATTAATTTATAATTTCACATTTGTTTACAAGGAGGGTGCCACATGGATATTAACTATGAACTCTATAAGGTCTTTTATTACGTTGCTACATCTTTAAGCTTTTCCGAAGCAAGCAAGCAGCTCTATATCTCCCAATCCGCTGTAAGCCAGTCTGTCAAGACCTTAGAGCGGAAGTTAGAACAGCCCCTGTTTATCCGCAGCACGAAGAAGGTACAGCTTACCGCTGCAGGAGAGGTGCTGCTTAAGCACATTGAACCTGCCATGAATTTAATTCGGCGTGGGGAGAATCAGCTATTAGACAGCGGCAGTCTGGGATTCGGACAGCTCCATATCGGTGCCACAGATACTATCTGCCGATATTTTCTGGTGCCCTATATCAACGAATTTCATAAGAAGTTTCCGAATGTTCCGATTAAGGTTACAAATGCAACCTCTCTTTCCTGTGTAGACCTGTTAGAACAGGGGAAAGTAGATTTGATTGTCAGCAATTTTCCCAATTCCAGACTAAACCACTCCCATGTACAGAAAACAGTCTGCGAATTTCATGATGTGTTTATTGCAAATCCTGCCTATTTTGACTTAAAACAGCAGGAAATCTCCTTTCAGGAATTAAAACAGTACCCGATCCTTATGTTAGACAGAAAGAGTACCACCAGTGATTTTCTGCACAATCTCTTTTTGCAGCACCAGTTAGAACTGATTCCCGAAATAGAGCTAAGCAGTAATGATTTACTGATCGACCTTGCAAAAATCGGACTTGGTATTGCTTTTATACCGGACTATTGTCTTACCACGGAATCCAAAGACCTTTATGTCTTACATACAAAAGAAAAAATCCCTGCAAGACGTATCGCGGCATCCGTAAATACCAATCTTCCGATTTCTGCTTCCACCGAAGAGTTTTTAAAGCTGCTGCCAGAAGTCTGAGGCTGCTTTTCCTGCATTGCTCTGGCTGCAGACCCGGTAATCCGTCCATTCTCTTGGAAACAGCCGAAGATTGCTGTTTTCTAAAAACCGCTCGTCTAACAGTGCAATGACCCCCCGGTCCTCTATGGTACGAATCACACGTCCCGCTGCCTGGAAGACCTTATTCATGCCCGGATACCGATAGGCATAATCGAATCCTTCTTTCGCCCTTTTATCATAATAATCCTTTAGAATTTCCCGTTCATTTCCAATCTGGGGAAGTCCGGTTCCCACAATAATGGCACCAATCAACTGCTCTTCCTTTAAATCAATGCCCTCTCCGAAAATACCGCCTAATACACAAAATGCCATTAAAGACTCCGACGGATGATTCTCAAATGCCTGCAAAAATTCTTCCCGTTCCTCCTCACGCATTCCGCTTTCCTGCTTTAAAAGCTGCATATCCTCCGGCGCGATTCCAAGGAATTGCTCGTAGACCTGGTCCATGAATTTATAAGAAGGAAAAAACACCATATAATTCCCTTTCTTTGCCGACGCAATATCTGCAATATAGGACGCAATTTTCTGAAATTCCTGTACATTCCGTCTGTTATACCGGCTGCTTACATCTCTTGCAATCAGTAATAATTTCTGCTTCTCAGAAAAGGAAGACTGTGCATAAACGGCATAATTATCCGCCTTTGTACTCAGCATTTCTTTATAATACTGAATAGGCAGCAAGGTCGCAGAGAAAAAAACAGTTGCCCGGCCTTTATCCAAACACTCCTGTAGATTGTAAGACGGGTCTACACAAAACAGACGCATCTTAAACCTGCCGTCCTCTTCATGCTCCGTATAGATGACATACCGCTCATCCACCCGCTCATATATATTCAAAAAATTCCTCAGATTAAAGTAAAACTCCGTTACCTCTTTTTTTCCGGGAAAATCCGTATTTTTCTGCAGAAAGAAGTCCAAACGCTCCGCTAAACGCATCAATGCAAAGATCAAATGACTAATATCGTCCTGGTACACACGATATGTATCACATTCTCTTTTATAATCCAATAACAGCTTATTGCACTTTGACAGCTCTTTTTCCAGCCTTCCTTCTCTGTTTTTTAATAATCTGCGGACTGCAAGAATATCCTCCTTATAAAGATCAGCACTGTACATCTCCCTGCCCCGCTCCACCAGATTATGCGCCTCATCCACGAGGAAAATATAAGCCCCCTTCTGTCCTTCTCCAAAAAAAC
This sequence comes from uncultured Eubacterium sp., assembly GCA_964462405.1. Classification (GTDB taxonomy): domain Bacteria; phylum Bacillota; class Clostridia; order Lachnospirales; family Lachnospiraceae; genus Roseburia_B. Next base: position 5,086 of record CAYWXJ010000076.1, on the reverse strand, counting down.
GTTTCAAATAAACATTCGGGTCAAATGCATAATTATAATCACAAATAATATCGTCTGACCAGGTTGCCGTATCTAAACACATCTCAAAAGGACAAACCTGATATTTTTCTGCCTGTTCCAGTAAAACTTCTCTGGTAAAAAAATCTGCCTTTTGCAGCAAATCATAGACCGCATCATTGACTCTGTCATAATGTCCCTTTGCATAGGGACAATGTACCGGATTGCAGTCCATTTCCTCACAAAGACACATCTTTTCCTTGGCTGTAATCTGAATTACCTTTGCCCGGTAGCCGTTTTCGGCAAAGAGAGAAAAAGTTTCCTTTGCTACCGTTCCGGTAATGGTCTTTGCTGTCAAATAGAAAATCTTATCCGCCAGGTCTTCCCCAACTGCCTTTACTGCAGGAAAAATCGTAGAAAGAGTTTTTCCCGTACCGGTGGGTGCCTGGATGAAAAGATTCTTTTTCCGCAAAATAGTACGGTACACATCCTGTGCCAATTCCTTTTGCCCTTCCCTGTATGCATAGGGAAATTCCAGCTTTGCAATGGATGCGGTCATCTTCTTTTTCCATTCAAACTGAAAATCCGCCCATTTTGTATACTGTTCAATTACCGTATAAAACCAGTTTTCCAAATCGAAAATCGCAAATTCCTCCTGAAATCTGCGTATTTCCTCGGTATCTAAATTACAATACGTCATCTGCACGCAAATTCTCTCTAAATTCTGCTGACTGGCATAAATATAGGCATAGCACATCGCCTGGGCTTTATGGACAAAAACCGGCTCTTCTAAATAATCCAGATTCTTATACACGCCTTTGATTTCGTCAATTGTCACCGGATCTTCTTTTATGATGCCATCCGCTCTTCCTTCTATCTGCAGCACATATTTATCTGTTTCTATCTGAATCAAAAGAGGAACCTCCGACTGGTAGGACGCTCCCATACGCCGCTGGATTTTCCGATGCATTCGGCTTCCCTCCTGCATGGCATCTGTCCGCTGTCCGGAACTGATTCGATTGTCTATATCACCGGAGCGCAGAATAAATTCTACCAGATTCCGTACAGATATTTTCATTAACGGAAGTTCTTCCATAAGATTCACGCTCATCTCTTTCTAATCTCTATCGCAGCGTTTCGTCGGGTTATTTTGAGGACGCCGCACTGAATTTTATTATAGCACAGTCCGCCAAAAAAGAAAGCATTGTGCCGATTTTTACCTAAGCACAATGCTTTCTTTCAATAGAGGGGTAATACTACTATGCTACTGCATAATTCATCAACATTTTCTCAAAAGTTGCATTTTCTCCAAAATACTGTACTGTCAGTTCTTTGGAAAGCCCAAGACCTAACATTCCGAGCAAAGACTTTGCATCAACACACACATGCTGATATAAAATATCAATATCAAAGTCACACTGGCCTGCGGTCTTTACAAATTCCGCCACCTCTGCTGTATTTTCAAACTGTATTCTTTTCTCTGTCATAGCTATCATTCCTTTCAAAACTAAAACAACAATTATAGTTTTCCCCTGATATTGGAGCAATTATGCCATTTTTATTTTTATTTGTCAAGAAATGGTAAATTTGCTTCCTCCTTAATTTTTCGTTATTTACATCTTTTTTTACCTTCTTTTAATCTATTTTTTTACAAATACACACTCGTTTTTTTAATTTATACGAACAAATCAAACAATTTATTTGTGATGTTTTTAAGTAATTAATCCAATTTTTCTTGTATTCTTATGCAAACTACACAAATTTTTCTGACCATGCAGAAAAAGTGCTCATCTTTCGATGAACACTTCCTATTATCGTTCTGTTATTTCTTAATCAGTAATGATTTTCCTGTCATTTCTTCCGGCTGTTCCATTCCCATCATTTCAATCATGGTCGGAATTATATCCGCTAAGCATCCCCCATCTTTTAAGGTGTAAGCCGGGTCATAATTTACCAGGATAAACGGAACCGGATTGGTCGTATGCGCAGTAAAGCTTCCGCCGGTTTCGTAGTCAATCAACTGCTCTGCATTTCCATGGTCTGCACAGATAAACATCTGTCCGTCAACCTCTAACAGCGCATCTACTGCTCTTCCCACACAGCTATCTACTGTTTCTACCGCTTTGATTGCCGCTTCCGGAATACCTGTATGTCCTACCATATCCGGATTTGCAAAATTGATAATAATTACATCATATTTATCAGACTTGATTGCCTCTACTAACTTGTCACATACCTCAGGTGCACTCATTTCAGGCTGCAAATCATAGGTAGCGACCTTTGGTGATTTTACAAGAATCCGGTCTTCACCCGGATTCGGTTCTTCTACGCCACCGTTAAAGAAAAATGTAACATGTGCATATTTCTCTGTCTCCGCAATTCTTGCCTGTGTCTTACCGTGATCTGCTAAGTACTGTCCGAACGTATTCTTCAGTTCTACCTTCTTAAATGCAATTTCTTTATTCGGAATTGTAACATCGTACTCTGTAAAGCATATATAAGTAAGGTCAAGTCTTTTTCCTCTGTCAAATCCATCAAAATCATCTGCACAGAAAGCTCTTGTAATTTCCCGTGCCCGGTCAGGACGGAAGTTGAAGAAGATAACACTGTCTTTATCCTTAATTGTTGCAACAGGTGCGCCGTTCTCTTCTATAACAGTCGGCATTACAAACTCGTCCGTCTTATCATCCGCATAAGAAGCGCTGATTGCTTCTGCTGCGCTTTTTGCATGAACACCTTCACCTGCTGTAAGTGCTTTGTAAGCAGCCTCTACACGATCCCAACGGTTATCTCTGTCCATGACATAGTAACGTCCGCAGATAGATGCAATCTTACCGACACCGATTTCCTTCATCTTTGCTTCTAACTCTTCAATAAATCCTTTACCGGAGGTCGGAGAGGTATCTCTTCCGTCTAAGAAGCAATGTACATACACATTCTCTATCCCTTCTCTTTTTGCTAATTCCAGCAATCCATAAAGGTGGGTGTTGTGGCTATGTACTCCGCCATCGGACAATAAACCATAAAAGTGTAAATCGGAACCATTCTTCTTAACATTTTCTACTGCTTTTAACAATTCCGGATTCTTAAAGAAATCACCGTCTTCGATTTCTTTCGTAATTCTTGTAAGCTCCTGATATACAATTCTTCCGGCACCCATATTCAAATGTCCTACTTCGGAGTTGCCCATCTGTCCGTCCGGAAGTCCAACAGCAAGTCCGCTGGCATTTCCTTTTACAAAAGGATATTCCTTCATTAGCTTATCAATAATAGGGGTTTTTGCCTGTGCTACAGCATTGCCTTCGGTTTTGTCATTCAATCCAAAACCATCTAAAATCATTAATACGGTTGGTTTTTTGCTCATGTGATTCTCCTTCTTGTAATTGCTATATTTATATTTTCACAGGCGGCTCTGCTGCCCGTGCATATGTAACGTTTCCGGCATTATTTTAACGCAATTTTCCGGTTTTGTCTATTCTTTTTATAAACTATTCTGCTTCCTTTAAAATCCCTTCTTCCGTCACCATGACTCCCGGTGCGGAATGCTCCTGCATAAAATCCAATATTCTCTGCTTCTGTGATTCATCAGTTACCAGATAGGTTCTTACATTTTCCTGTATACAGGGAATAAAGCTTAAGGTAAGCTCTCCCCCGGCATCTATGGTAACCTTTGCAAGTCCTGTATCCTGCGTACTGCTGCTGAACCAGAAATTTCCAAGGCTATAGATAATGGGCACACCATCCATAATCTCAAAGCCCTGTAAGCAATGGGTATGACCGCCGATAATCGCATCTGCTCCTGCGTCTACAAAAGCCCGTGCCAGATTAGACTGATCCCTGCCGTAATTGCTGTCCCCTTCTGTCCCCCAATGCACAACTGCAATGACGTAGTCGCTGTTCTTTTTTGCTTTTCGAATCACTTCCACAAACTTTTGCGGTTCTAAGGTCTTTAATACGCCGGGACTATCCTCTGTAGCTTCCTTTGTATAATTCAGGGTACGTTCAATCTGTGTTGCTGATACAATGGCAATTTTCCTGCCGTTACATACAAAATAATAGGGCTTACTGGCCTCTTCTATATCAGCGCCGGCACCCACATGCGGAATCCCCGCTCCATCTAACGCAGCTATCGTATCTAACAGTGCGTCCGGTCCATAATCATAAACATGATTATTCGCCACATTTACAATATCCGTACCAAACACATTTAAAAGTTCCACTCTTGAGGGGTCTGCCCGAAAGGTATATGCTTTTCCCGGAAGCGCCGTTCCTCTGGTGCTGTAGGTAAACTCGTTATTTACCATCATCACATCCACATCGTTCATTATACCCAGCAAATCTTCTGAAAAACAATCATAAATACCATTTTTGCTGCTATCCATATGTTTTGTTGTCACATATCCCTCTGCAAAATTTACATCTCCGGTAAAAGCAAAGGTTGTTTCTGCCACAGATGCACATAACTGCCACTTTACATTTTCCAACTGATACTGTTGAAAGCCTGTCTGCTCGCAGTACAGAAGCCATAACACATGAATACTGTTTCCCGTCAAATCATACCAGATATTTTTATCAGGATTTCCGTTGCCCAACTCGTTTGCAATCTGCATGAGACACTCATTGCCGTACTCTGTCCCAAACCATGTTAAAAATGCTTCATCTATCAGATGATACCCAATAAATTCTCCTGTACAGGACTCTAATATCATCTGATTCATCTCATCCATTTCTTCAATCTGCATTACTTCTTCTACAACCGGCTGCTGAACCATTTCTTCTGTATTTTCTGCAAGCACTTCCCCATCCATCACCGGAGTTTCTTCCGCCCTGTTCTTTTCCCGAAGTGTCATAAGAAATTCTGCTGCATTTGACTGTCTCCCACATCCGGCAAAGCATAATGAAAGTATAATACACAATGCAAATATTAAAATGATACACCTATTGTTTTGTTTCATTTACCAATCCTCACACGCAATATACCAGTAGTATAGCATTATTTGCCTTTTTTATCCAGCAGATTTTGTCCCATACACATAAAAATTGTAACAGTTCAGCCTTTCGGCTTCACTGTTACTGAATCCGTCCATCT
>CAYWXJ010000075.1:0-10406 GCA_964462405.1 uncultured Eubacterium sp. | reverse complement strand
TGATTTTCGGGAAATAAAGAATACCCTTTAAGTTAAACGGATAGTCCATGTTCAGATGAATCCAGAACAGCGGCTCCTTGTAATCCATAAATACCTTACGGTAAAATGTCTTGTACTCCTCGTCAGTACAATCCTTTGGATTCTTTGTCCAAAGAGGGGTCGTATCATTCAGCGGAACCGGACGTTTTACAATCTTTAGCTTTTCGGTTCTCGGAGATACCTCAACGACTTCTTTTTCACCATTTTCATTTTCTTTTTCTTCTGTTTTTGCTTCTTCTACGATGGTTTCTACCACAGTGTCCGTATCTAATTTATCAGCAGGGTCAATGGTCTCATACTGGGTTTCTGCATTTGCTTTGGATAAAAAGATTTCGACCGGCATGAAGGAGCAATACTTTTCAATGACTTCTCTTGCCCGGTATTCATTGGCAAATTCCAGACAGTCTTCATTTAAGAATAAAGTAATTGTCGTACCGACCTGATCCTTGATACCGTCTTTCATGTCAAATTCCGTACCGCCGTCGCATTCCCAGTGTACCGGCTGTGCACCCTTCTGGTAGGAGAGGGTATCAATGTGTACCTCGTCTGCTACCATAAAAGCAGAATAGAAGCCGAGTCCGAAGTGACCGATGATCTGGTCATCATTTGCCTTGTCCTTATATTTTTCAAGGAAATCATTTGCGCCGGAGAATGCAATCTGATTGATGTATTCTTCCACTTCGTCAGCCGTCATACCAAGACCGTTATCTGTAAATGTCAAAGTCTTCGCATCCGGGTCCGCAACGATTTCAATCTTCGGCTTGTAATCTGCCGGAAGCTCATATTCTCCCATCATGTCTAATTTCTTTAATTTGGTAATGGCATCGCAGCCATTCGAAATCAATTCACGATAAAAAATATCGTGGTCGGAATAGAGCCATTTCTTGATGACCGGGAAAATATTGTCGCTGTTAATTGATAAACTGCCATGTTTGTCTGCCATATAAAAACACTCCTTTATTTATAAAAATATTGTTTCGTTTGCCTATAAATTACATATTATAACTTGAAAATTCAAAAGTCAATAGAAAATTAGCACTCTTTAAAGATGAGTGCTAACAAAATTCAAAAAAAGCAGTAAAACAGGGGGTTTGAAGAATTATTAAAAGTTTATAAACTTTACTTGACCGGAATGGTTTTCACAGCTATAGTGAATAAAGAGAGGTGTATAAATATGATTGTACTAAGGACGAATTTAGAATTAAAGCTGACATTTGAAAAATTGATCAAAACTATGAAAGAGCCGGTAGAATGGAACGGACGGTTTGTTATTGTAGGAGATTATCTGATTCTACAGGGCCGGGTGCGCTCTTTATTCTTTAATTTTGAAAGCAGGAAGGTGCTTACGAATATCATTGATATTCCGTTGAAGGAAGAAGATATAATTGAAATTGAAAATGAAAATGACGCAAAGGTGCAGAATGTATTGAACCTGGTACTGTATGCATTTGGAAAATGGGGAATGATCCGGGGAATAAAAGTGGATCAGGATTATGCACAGTTAAATGCACTTTTTACAGGTATATTAAAGGAGTTTTCCGTGGAATCGGGATATAGTCAGGAGAATTTCCGGTTTTACAGAGCAGGCATTCGGATAGCTTACGAAGATGTGATTCAATATGCATTAGAAGCCGAAGAAGAAAAGTTAGAAAATGCTAAAGAAGAGAGTACGGAATCCGGCGGATTATGGCATAAGTTAGTCTGGAAGAAGCAGAGAGTATCCTTTTTAAAAACAGAAACGACCTTTGAACAAAGACAGCAGAAGCGGCTTGGAAATAATTTTTACATGGTAGGCTACCAATGTCCGAAATGTAAGAATCATCTGCATATGGTGGTATTTCCAATGGGAGAAGAGTTTCGGATCGAAACGGCGGAAGGCGGCGTATTTTTAGCCAGAGCATATACCTGTAGTCAATGTAACTGTTTTTATACGCCCAGACCCAAAAAGCTGTTAGCAGAGGGTGATGTCTATGTCATGGATTTCCTGAATGACAGCTGTGCATATGAAGATTACCGGGAACTGTTAGGTGCCAAAGGTGACCGGGTGTCTAACTATAAATTCAATGAATATGAAGCCATAAGAAAACGCAGAGAACAGATGCAGATAGAGGAAAAAGAGGAAGCCTTAGAGGAAATCTGTGAAAATATAGAAGCATTAAGTGACAGTGAGATCACAGAGCTTGCAGCAAAGGTAGAGGAAAGCTTTTATCCGGCAGACAGTGTGAAGCGGTTAGAAAAGAAGGTACAAAAGGAAGCGAAACTAAGAATCCGCAAGGAGAAGCCGCAGGAGAAATCAAAAGAACCAAAGCGTACTGCCGCATCTGGTATCAGCCGTGCGGAGGAGAAAAAAGAAACGGTTCGGCAAACCGCATCTGATCAGAATTTAGGAACGGTTCAGCAAACCGCATCTGATCAGAATTTAGAAGCGGGAGAGCGAACCCCATCCGTACAGAATTTAGAAGCGGGAGAGCAAACCCCATCCGTACAGAATTTAGAAGCGGGAGAGCAAACTCCATCCGTACAGAATTTAGCAGTAGAACAATTGCAGGAGATTCCAAAATCAAGGCGGGAAGCTGCAAAGAAGCGGTATTTCGCAAAGTGCAGTGTCTTAGACAGGCTGTCTCCTGCGCAGATTACAGAATTAAAGAGGGAACTTCTGAGGGAAAAAAATCTGTATGATACAGAAAAGGAGCCGTTTCTTGCGGAAATAGAAAAGCGGGAACAACAGCAGAAGAGAGAGCATATCCAAAAGTTAGCGGCAGGCTGCAGAGGGCAGAATTATGCAAAAATGCAGCGAATCATTCAGGAAATTGAAAAGGAAGAGCTGCCGGAAGCGGAAAAAGCAGTTATTTTAGAACCTTTATATTTAGAAAAGAAAAGTCAGGGAGAAGCGGAGGTCTCTTCGTTGATACAGAAGATTCCGCCCAATCAGGATTTAAAACAGTTCCGTACCTTTATGGAGCGGCTGAAGGGGTATTCAGAGGTGGATTTATCTTCCTATGAGCCGCTTTTGAATGAAAAGCGGCAGCAGGCGGAGAGCCGGGAAATATCTAATATGATACGGCGTGCAAGAACCACGGACAGGCAGGGTCTGACGGATTTAATGGGCAGGCTGGAAGCACAGCAGTTTGAGAAGTCTTTGTTAGCCCCTTATATGGATAAGTTAGAAGAAAAGCTTCGGGCTATGGATGAAAATGCCATTGCGGAAATTTGTGGGAATCCGGCGCAAATGACAGCAGAGGAAGCCATGAAGGCATATCAGAAGATTGAAGAAGGAGTCTTTCTACCGGAATTAAAGACAAATGCGTTAGAAATGTTAAAGAAACGCCTTGTAAAGCTGAAAACAGAAGAGTGTGAGCTTTTAGTCCGTAAATTTAAGGACAGTCTGAATGGCAAAATAAAAGAAAATGACAGGTATTATTTTTATCCTGCCAGAAAGGTGATGATGAAGGAAGCGTCCCCGGAGGAGCTTTCGGTCATTGAATATGCTTTAGATAGCTATGGAACGAAGCGGGGAACCTTTGAGTATCCGATTTTGGTGGTTGATACCTCAAGAAATCGTTCGGGAAAAGAAGGGATGATATTAACACCGGAGCATTTGTTCTACCGGACAATGCTCAATGCATTTGTGGTTTCCATCGGTGATATTCGTGAAGTGCAGTCACAGACAGGACTTTTAAATGCAGGTATTTTCCTGGAACTGCGGGACGGTACGAAAATTAAGCTTCCTTATGCGGTAGAACGCAAAGAACTGAATGCATGGGGAAGTTGTCTGAAAGACTTTATTTTGTATCTTCAGGAAAAACCGGATTCAAGAAATGTGATCTATCTTGCCAGTGAGAAGCATGAAACCATATGCTGTTTCCGCTGCGGATATACTTATAAAGGCGGAAATATATGTCCGAAATGCGGATATAAAATGAACCGCTAAAAGTATATCGGAAAAACTTTCATTCATAAAAATCGGGTGTCCCAGACGGGGCACCCGATTTTTATGAGTGGCTACTTTTTCACAGTAACCTTTACTTTCTTATAAACACCATTCTGAGCATATACATAGATGTAACAGGTTCCTTTTTTCTTTGCCTTAATAACACCTTTGCCGGTTACAGTTGCAATCTTTGTATTACTGGATTCAAAAGCAACCTTGCGGTGACGCTGGAATTTTTTATAGGAAAGCTTCTCTGTTACTTTCAGAGTGAATTTCTTTCCGGGCTTTAATGTTACACTGGTTTTGTTCAGCTTCAAAGAGCCGACGTTTCCATATTTGCCGCCTGTGGTAGAAGCGTGCATGGATTTTGATGTAGCAAGGATCTGTAATTGGCCGTCTACCATCTTATATGCGGAAACTATGTATTTGTAGTAGGTTCCCTTCTTTAAGCTCTTATGGGTGTAAGAAGTAGTCGTATTTTTCTTAATAATGGTTAATACCTGATATTTGTACTTTTTGCTCTTGGTATTGCAGAGGTTGCCGTATACGACATAGCCATCTGCAGCTTTTACCTTATTCCACTGTAGCTTATTAGAGGTCTTAGCCGACTTCGTTACACGGGCACTTAATGTTGCGAAGGTGGAATTTTTGGATTCTTCCGTATTTCCGCTTGGCAATCCCGGGTTATTTGTCATAAGAAGCTCTTCGGTCGGCACGGTAAGCACTGGTGTAGTTGTGTTAGAATCCTGAGAAACAGGCTGTTTCGCACCGCAGATGCAAATGCCGTTTACATAGCTGTGTACTTCTGTAACGGTACTGTTATCTTTACAGGTAGCGGTGTGTGTGCCGTTTCCGTTGTCAACATAGGTATATGTATGCGTATGTGTCGGCGATGTTTCGCCCGGATCCGTAGTAGTGGTTTGGTTTGCACCGCAGACACAGATACCGTCTGCATAGCTGTGTGTTTCTATAACGGTGCTGTCGTTGTCTTTACAGGTAGCAGTATGAGTACCGTCGCCATTGTCCGTGTATGTATAGTTATGTGCATGGTATACGGCTAACCAACTGATTACAGGAGCTTGTGTACCGGTACATGTAATGGTATAAGTTACCAGTTGTTCCTCACTTAATTCAAATGCAACAGTATTTGTTAAATCTCCGCTGCTTCCGCTTAAGTTAATTGTACCTGCATCTATGGTAGTGTCACCGTAGGAGAGGGTGGCTGCCATTGGACGCGTCATGCTCCACCATTCCCGGTGTGCAGAAATCAGCTCGTAGCTGCCGGCTGGCAGTGTAAATGCGTAGGAAAGGGTTTCTCCTTTGACATTATTTGCACCATAAATTCCTGTAGCAGTTTTGTCAGCAGTATTTGTGTAACTCTTTGTGCCTGCATCCGTATCGACTAAGCCCCAGGTGTTGTTGTTAGTCTTAAGCTGATCCGATACATCATTTAAAAGTGTATCGCCTGTAAGCTCTTTTACCGTCTCAAATGCCTCTGTGGTAGCGTTTGCTGCCGGAGTACCATCTACAGAATCGATAAAGTAATAAGTACGGGCCGGAACGACCATTTCTACAGGGATGGAAACTGTTAATGGAAGACCAAGTGCCGTAGTACCGTCCTGTACAGTACCGATAATATAAGCGGATAAAAATTCTTTTCCTTTAAAGGTATTTTCTGATACATTCCATGTAATGTCTTTTTCTACGGTATTGCCGGAAAGCGTTGTGACATTTACCTGTTCCGGAAGATTATCAATGGTTCCGCCTAAAAGCATCGTTGAAATTGTAGGAAGTGAATTGGTATCTACGGATACCAGGAAATCCTCTGCGGATTCCAAACGGGAATCTAATGTATATAATGCATCAATATTTAATGTTCCGGCAGTCACTTCTACTTTAATGGTATGGGAACCATCTGCCAAATCAGACCGAACATAAGTCTCTCCGCGGGTAGGTGCTGCAAGTGTAGCAGCATTTTCTGCCACCAGCTCATCATCTACATAAACGTTTAATACAGCGGAAGCATCATTTCCGCCGATAATAGCAAATCCAGAGCCGTTAATCGGGAACGTAAAGGAAGGATTTGCATTTGATGCAGAAGCAGTAGTGCTTGAAATGGTACGATACCAGTTATCGGCACTTCCGTTTCCAGGATTGTTGATTGCCCATGTTCCTGTGTATGTTACACAGTCATCCTGTCCGTCTACCATAGTAGTTGCGTAGGGGATACCGCCCCAAACAGTTTCTACTAACAGGTTATCAAAGTATACCTGATTCCAGGTAGAGCTTAGTTTTACACGTCCGGAAAGGATTGGAGTGGAATCTTCATAGCTTGTAACGCTTTCGCCGTTGATTGCAACACTGACCGTATCATCAAGGGCTAAAAGTTTTACATTGTATTTTCCGTCAGATGCAGCGGTTACAGAGCCTCCCGCAACCTTTGTGTCCACACGATATAATTCCCACTTACCATTACCGCTGATACATACGGTATAGCCGCTGCTGTTCCAGTGCATACCTGTCTGAGAACGGACAGTAAGACGTGCAACGGTAGAAGATGCTGCATTTGGAATTTCAATGTCAACAGAGGTAAGGGTATCCATCCAGCGGAAATCTCCTACGATAGTAGACGGTTCGCCGCTGTTCCACTCGCTTACAGAAGAAGAATTTTCCTGTTTTAATTTGCCGTTTTCTACGATCCATGCTCCGTGAGTGTCTAACATATAACGCGGCTCATTACCACGGTTTTTCAGAAAATCATCCGCTTCTTCTGCATATTCAAAATTATCTGCATAAAGTACGTTGTCATCAGTAACACCGTTTGTACCGCCGGTGCTGTCAGTATCTAAAACGGCACGGTCTTCATTATGAATGCCTTCCATTGGTGTTCTTTCCGGAGTAGTATCCAAAGTAGTAGCAGTAGCGATGGAGTAAGCCGGAAGTGTTACTGTCCATCCGCCGCTGATTTTAGAGAGGGTTCCTTTATTCTGTAAATAGCTGTCAGTTTCTGTCAGCCAGAAGTTTAAGGTATCTGTGGAAATATCCATATCTTCTGCTTCGATAAAGAATTTCTTCTGATTCTGTGTATTATTTACAAATATAACAGAGAAATCAGATTTGTCAGGAGCCGCCAACGTCATATAGCCTGCATTGCCGTCGATACCTGCCGTATTATGTTCATCGGTGCTTCCTGCAAAAGCACCGTCCGTGGCAGAGGAAATCACACGCCATATATCGTTGGTTTCCGGATTGCTGTCTTCCCAGCCGGTCTTAGCAAATTTTGCAAAATGCTCTAACATATAAAGTGCCGGGTCGTAATGGATATATCCGCTCCAAGGGTCACGGGCACTTAACAGTTCCTTATGGCCATACTGGATACCTTCATAGAAAGCGCCTATTGCAGGCTGGAACATATAATGTGTACGTCTGGAGGAGTCAAAAGCAGTGATAAAGCTGTCCATCAAGGCCAGCGGACTCTGGTAACCGCCAATGCTTTCATATCCATATTCAGAAGTTTTATTTTCCTGAAGCTCTGTATAGCCGAAGGTAGCACATCCTTCACTGTACCATACTTCCTTGTCATCTACGTCTGCCATTTTTACATAGTCATCCGTAGCATCGGTACGGTAATGGAATCCGATAATATCAACTGCATCATATAGCTCGCTGTCTGCACGCATGGAAGGAACGATCTGAAGTCCCTCATTTTCATCGGAAGCAATAATGCGGATGTTTTTGTAAGCTTCCTGTGCTTTTTCGCCCATATAATCCGGAAATTCCGTTTCGTTTTCAACACGGTTTGCATACCATTTGATAAATGCTTCATCCGGATTGCTTGTCTCATTTTTATCCGGGTTTACAAAATCGACTACATAGCCATATTTTTCATAAGCGTCAAAGATGGTTTCTTTGTACCATTTATATACGGCTTCATATCCCTGATTGTTTGTGTTGTCGTTCCATTTTTCTTTGACCCAGTTGGGCATTTCCCAACGAAGGATACTGATTTTTACATCCGGATTGATTTTCTTGGCATCTGCTGCCATAACAAAACCGGGAGAACGGGAAGCATCGGCTTCTTCGTCTTCGTAGCGCATGGTACAGCTTTCTGCGCCGGTAGAGTTATTACCGTCGTTGCCCATTTCCATTTTAATGTGGGTAAAGAGAGGGTATTCTCCGCCAAAGAGATATTCCATCATCTCGTTGTATTTTTCAGGCGCTTTGTCCTTGTATTCAAGCAGTAAGTTACTGGTACTGTTGCCGTTTAACATACCAAAGCCTTTGTAGGTAAGACCGTTTATGTTAGAGGCTGCTGCTTCTACATCACTGCCTTTGATCGTAATAGCACTTGGGGCAGTTGCATTAAGCTCCGTCAACAGGTTAGATGCAGCCGTATCGATTTCCGTCTGTCTGGAAATGTCAGGATTGGAGGCAAGTAAGTTCTTTGCAGTCTGTAAAGCTGTTTCTAAATTATCGGAGGTAAATCCTGCAGCAATCCATTTTTCTGCATCTGCAATATATTTTTCTAAATAAGCTGTGTTTACCGGAAGATTGTCTTTCACATATTTGCGGTAAGATGTTTCGGCAAGTGCTGTTGTTTCATCTAATACGGTATTGCCGATTACGATATTGTCATAGCTGCCTTCCTGTAAGTAGTTTGTATTAAAGGAACGTGCTATCATAGCAGATAAATCGTCCATTTCACTGAGCTTGAAACCAATATCTGCCACTTCGGCAGCCTTTTCGCCATTGATATAGACGATCACATGTCCATTGCCGTTATCTGCTTCTTCATAGGTCATTGCAACTGCATTCCAGTTATTTGCCGCAACGCCGGTAAGAGTTACAAGATTTGAAGCGACACCGCCGTTGTTAGCTGCATCGGCACCATAGCCTAATTTTCCGGAATAGGTCAATAAGTGAATAGCATTTTTGGTATTACCAATGTTAAGAGCAGCACGCTGATCTACGCTGGAAGTGTCTCCTGACGGAGCACTTTGTTTGAAATCGAATAAAACGGTAAATGCTTTTGTCTTAAAAACACTTGAATCTGTGATGGCAGCATGATACTGACTGGTATTGTTCCAGTGTACATTAACATCAATAACAGTATCACAGCCGGATACTAATTTTGTCACAGTGCTGCCTGTCAGTGTCATTCCGCCGTTATCTTCCAAAGACTTACTAAAACCATTCGGAAGCGTTGGTTTTTCAGGCGCTTCATCTGTTGTTTCCGTCGTTTCTGGTTCTGCTGCATAAGTGAGCATTGCCTGCGCCGGACAGCTTACAGTCAATGCAAATGCCAGAGCCATACTAAGAATTTTTCGTCCCCTACGGTTCATAAAATCCCTCCTGTAAAAATGTTTTATTTTTATACAATGGTAAACAGCAGTCTCCGGTAAAATAAAAAACCGCTGCTATACCCAAGTATAATTCTATACTCATTATAACAGCGGAAAGTCGTTTGTTCCATGGCAAAAATTATGATTTTTTTTGCAAATTCTCTTTTCTCACGGAAACGAAAAAACGCTTCATGTACTTTTCTAATATAAGATGTAATTTTCTACTATTTTACTTTTTTAGGTTCTTCTGAGCAGTAGAAAGCATCAGCTTGATTCGGTTGAGCTGATTTACCTCGCTTGCTCCCGGGTCATAGTCAATGGCTACGATATTTGCAAGAGGGTGCTGCTTTCTTAATTCCTTGATAACACCCTTTCCGACCACGTGGTTCGGCAGACAGCCAAAGGGCTGCGTGCAGACAATGTTATTCGTACCTGTATGTATCAGCTCTAACATTTCTCCGGTCAAAAACCAGCCTTCACCGGTCTGATTGCCTAAGGATACAATATCTTTTGCATAATCTGCCAGATCGGTTATTTTTGCAGGTGCATCAAAATGCCTGCTCTTTTTAAATTCATCTCTTGCGGCACTTCTCAGCCATTCAAAGAATTTGATCCCAAGGTTGGCATTTCTTGCAGCTTTTTTATTTTTGCCAAGATGCTCTGCCTGGAAATTCTGATTGTAGAAGCAGTAGAGCAAAAAGTCCGTCAGATCAGGAACCACAGCTTCGGCGCCTTCAGCTTCTAGCAGCTCCACTAAATAGTTGTTGGCTGCAGGAAGGAATTTTACAAGAATCTCACCGACTACGCCAACTTTCGGCTTCTTAATATCAAGCATTGGAAGATTATCAAAATCCCGGATAATTTCCCGGCACATCTTTTTGTATTTTCTATGAGAAAGGACTTTGTCCTGCGATACAAAGGCAATGACCTTCTTTTTCCACTTTTCATGTAAAGCATTAGCAGAGCCGGGAACTGCTTCGTAAGGTCTGATGCGGTACAGGCAGCGCATGAAAATGTCGCCGAATTCCAATGCATACAGACCATGCTGGATCAGTGGAAGTGTGATCTTAAATCCCGGATTCTTTTCTAAACCG
>CAYWXJ010000074.1:0-10407 GCA_964462405.1 uncultured Eubacterium sp. | reverse complement strand
ATTTACGAAGTCTGTCCCATGGATCCTCTTTCAGGAAACGAAGGGAAGCATCGAAAGTAGCTCCACCCCAGCATTCTACTGCATGGTAGCCAACTTTATCCATTTTATCAATGATTGGAAGCATCTGCTCTGTTGTCATTCTTGTAGCAATCAGAGACTGATGCGCATCACGTAATATTGTTTCAGTAATCTTTAACGGTTTCTTTGTCGCTTCTGACATGATTCTATCCTCCTAATTAAATCCCAAATATCGCCATAAATACACCGGCTGCTACGGCAGTACCGATAACTCCGGCAACGTTAGGTCCCATTGCATGCATAAGTAAGAAGTTTGTCGGATCCTCTTCTGCACCGACCTTCTGTGAAACACGAGCAGCCATAGGAACCGCAGAAACTCCGGCAGAACCAATCAGAGGATTGATCTTTCCTTTGGTAACTACACACAATAACTTTCCGAACAATATTCCGGCTGCAGTACCAAATACGAATGCAACAAGTCCAAGTACTACGATTTTAATTGTACTGACATTTAAAAATGCTTCTGCACTTGTAGTAGCACCTACAGATGTACCAAGCAAAATAACTACGATGTACATTAATGCATTGGAAGCTGTTTCCTGAAGCTGACGAACAACGCCGGATTCACGGAATAAGTTTCCTAACATAAGCATACCAACTAACGGTGCTGTTGTAGGAAGAATCATACAAACAACAATAGTAACTACGATTGGGAATAAGATTTTCTCCAGCTTGGAAACCGGTCTTAAGTTCTCCATCTTAATTGCACGTTCCTTCTTGGTTGTCAGTGCCTTCATAACAGGCGGCTGAATAATAGGAACCAATGCCATATAAGAATATGCCGCTACTGCGATTGGTCCCATAAGACCTGTCTGTCCCAGCTTACCTGCTAAGAAGATAGATGTCGGACCATCCGCACCACCGATGATGGATACCGCTGCTGCTGCTTTGTCGTTGAATCCCATTAAAATTGCCATCAGATATGCTCCGAAAATACCAAACTGTGCGGCAGCTCCTAAAAGGAAACTGATAGGATTCGCAATCAACGGACCAAAGTCTGTCATCGCACCTACTCCTAAGAAAATCAGGGAAGGCAGAATAGACCATTCATCCATTAAATAGAAATAGTGAAGTAGACCACCGATACCATTGCTTGTCTCTTCCGGGCTTGCTATAATATCCGGATAAATATTAACCAGAAGCATACCGAATGCAATCGGAACTAACAATAATGGTTCATAGCCCTTTGCAATCGCCAGATATAAGAATACACAGGCAACTGCAATCATGAGGTAATTTCCCCAGGTCAGATTAAAGAATGCTGTCTGATGCATGAGGTTCCCCATTGTATCGCCAATATATGACCACATAGTCTTTCAACCTCCTGATTAATTGTTTAATGTTGCTAATAATGCTCCTGATTCTACTGCATCACCTACTGCAACATCGATACTTGCAACGGTACCATCTTCTGTTGCAACAACTGGTGTTTCCATTTTCATGATTTCAAGAATTAAGATGGTATCACCTTTCTTCACTGCCGTTCCTACACTTGATTCAATCTTAAATACTTTACCTGCTGCTTTTGCTTCGATTCTAATGCTTCCTGCTCCGGCTGCTGCCTTAGGAGCTGCTGCAGGCGCTGCCTTAGGAGCTGCTGCTGCTATTTTTCTGGGTGCCGGTGCTGCTGCACCTGTGCTTCCGGTTTCTTCTACAGTAACATCATAAACATTTCCATTTACGGTAATTGTATAATTTTTCATTAAAATAATCCTCCTAAATTGTTCTTAAATCTTATCTTCTACGAATAGAACGTACTACAAATCCGTCTGTAGAAGTTCCTTCTGCTGCTGCGATTGCCGCTGCAATCACTGCAATCAATTCACCATCATCTGTCTGCTGTTCTTCACGCGCTTCAATCTGTGTTACGACAGCATCCTTTTCGGGTGCGGCTGCCGCTGCTTTCTTCTCAGCTTTTTTCTTCTCTAAATATGGGAAGATATTGAAGCAGCAAATTAATAAGCATATGATAATCAATACACAGAATACGACTAACATACCCATCAATGTATTCATTAACGCTGTTGACATCTTCTCACTTACAGAGAAAACACCGTCAACCGTTATATCCTCGACTTCCATGGAATAATATGTATACACATAAGTAAGAATTACATCACGATCTTCCATCTGCAGTGTCTGCGCTGCGGTTAATGTATTACCGGACTTTGTAATTTCAAATTCACCAAAGTCAATAAAAGAACCATATTCCTCAACAGCTTCATCCCACCTGTTAATCAGATTAGCGATTGTTTCTGTGCCATTTTCAATATAATATGCCTTGTCCTCATCTGTCATGGATACGAGTGTCTGTACCGTTCCCTGGCAGTTTGCCTGCAGATCATCATAAGAATATCCATTATAATCCACTGTTGCCGGATCCGTTTTTGAACATGCTGCTAATCCCAACATGCATAAGCACAGGACTGCAATCAGAAATATTTTTTTCTTCATGAAACTTCACCTTTCTATTATTTTGTACCATGTTTTTTCAGAGAGTCCGCAACGCTCTTGGTATAAAGCATCTCAAATGCTGCTACCAGGTATTTTCTGGTTGTCTCCGGTTCGATAATTAAATCTACATAACCTCTTCTTGCTGCTGAAAGCACAGATGACTGTAATTCGTCATATTCTTTTGCCTTCTCGCTGATGATATCTGCTGCTGCATCTGCATACATAATCTTTGCTGCAAGCTCTGCATCCATCATGCCAATCTTTGCATCAGACCACGCATATACCAAATCTGCTCCGATAGACTTGGAATTCATTGTAACATAAGCACTTCCGTAAGCCTCTCCTACGATCAAGTTTACCTTTGGTACGCTTGCGTTAGAGAATGCATAGGTAAGGCGAGCCATTGCTTTTGCAAGGTTCTTCTCGCTGCACATACATGCTTTGTAGCCCTTTACATTTGTAAGTGTTAATACAGGAATATCGAATGCATCACAGAAATTTACAAACTCTGCCGCTTTGCTGCAGCCTCTTGCTGATAAAACATTTGCAAACTCTTCTGTTTTGCTGCCTTCTTCATCATAAACCTCTGTACAGTTCGCAACTGCACCAATGGTTGTCCCATTCAGACGGATAAATCCGGTAACCATATCCTTTGCATAATCTTTCTTTGTTTCAATGAATACATGGTCGTCAGCGATCTCACTTAATACATAACGAGGATCGCCCTTCATGGTACTCAAATTCTCACAGGCACGGTTTAAATCATCTTCACAATCCTCTGTCAAACCGCCCATGCCGTTATTACCCGGAAGTAAACATACAAGATCACGGATAGAAGCTAATATCTCATCTTCTGTTCCGATACCGTCTACACAGCCTGTTTCTGCTGACTGATATTCTGCAGCGGAGGTATCACACTTGTCCGTACGATTTCCAGGGATTGTGTTCGGAGAATTTACGAACATCTTGCCCTTAGAGGATTCAATGAAATTAAAATCACACAATGCAGGAACTGCAGTAAGTCCCCCGCCACAGGAACCAAATACTGCTGAAATCTGTGGAATCACACCGGAAGCTGCTGCTTCTTTCATGTAAATCTGTCCTAATCCATTCAAGGCATCCACGGATTCCTGAAGACGAATACCTGCGCAGTCTAAAAATCCAATAACAGGTGCCCCCATCTTCATTGCCATGTCATAAACAGAAGCAACTTTCTTAGCGTGCATCTCACCAATGGTTCCATTCAATACGGATGCATCCTGGCTGTAAATAAATACCAGATTCCCATCAATCAGACCGTGTCCGATGATAACACCATCAGAAGGTGTGTCCGTATTAGACAAATTAAAATCTGTGCTTCTTGCTGTGACGAGAGAACCAATTTCCATGAAACTGTTCTCGTCGAGTAACTTAACAATACGCTGCATTGCTAAGCTGTTGTTAGTACTGCTCATTTCTTGCCCTCCATCTATTTTAGAAAATTTTTAAAAAATTTCGCTAGTGTAATTCTATATCCTTTTCGACAAAATTTCAATAGTTTTTGTTAATTTTATCACAAAGCATCAAAACATATTATTCCAGATAATTCCATAATACCATTCTGATATACCATACAAAATTTTTTTCCTCCAGTGCGGATTCTGTTCGTATAGTTCTCTCCCATATAACTTTATCATCTATGATATACTGAATGGTTCCTACAATCTGTCCCTTTTCTACCGGTGCCTGTAATTGCTTTTCTACGCTGCACTGTACTGTTGCCTTTTCCCCTGTCTTCATCAAAAGCGATGGAGATGTTTCCTCTTCTTCAATATATACCTTTACTGCCGCTGTATCAAACAGCTTCTCTGTCTTTGCATCCGATACCGGTATATCCTTCAGCCATTCTTCTTTGACAGGCTGCGAGATAAGATATACTTTTTCATAATTAGCAAGTCCATACTCCATTAATTTCTTCGTATCCGACCATTTATAGGTTTTATGATTCGGCCAGCCGCAGGCAAGCAGTGCTACCACAAAGGTTTTTCCGTCTCTTTCTAATGCACCTACATAACAGTATCCTGCTTTTCCTGTGAATCCGGTTTTTCCGGAAAGTGCCCCTTCCATCATATTTAAAAAAGCATTGTGATTGTTACAGGAAAAACTGCGGGTTCCCCCTATATTAGAAAAACTATAAGAAGCGGTTCTTGTAATTTCCAGAAAAACCTCTTTCTTTGGCGATTTTTTTACACAATAGCTCATAATCAATGCCAAATCCTTAGCAGTTGTAGAATGCATCACTGTTTGGCTGCTGCCATCCTCCATTGTTACTTCTGTCTGGGCATCCAATCCGTTTGGGGTAATAAAACAGGTATCGGTACAGCCGATTTCTTTTGCCTTTTGATTCATCATTGCCGCAAATCCCTCTACGCTTCCGCCGATATGCTCGGCAATGGCAACCGCAGAGTCGTTGTGGGATTCTAACATCAATGAATACAATAAATCCTTCAGCCTGTACTGTTCTCCTTTTCGCATATTAAGCTGTACATCCGGCATAGATGCTGCATATGCAGAAACTTCTACCGTATCCTCTAAATCACCTTTTTCCAAAGAGAGAATACAGGTCATAATCTTTGTCGTACTTGCCATAGGAAATGCCGTATCTCCTTCTTTTTCATATAGAACACGCCCGGAGTCAGCGTCCATAAGCACTGCCGACCGGGCGTATAATTGATCAATTTCTGCAGTTGTCCCATTTTCTTCTGCCTGGCATACCATTCCGCTTTCAAAAAAGGTCAACAGATTTACAGCAATCAGTAAAATATACAATAGAATACGTTTCATAGCTCTATCCATATCATATCTGCAACATTACTGCATTGTATGCGGCAGAAAGCCTATTTATGATGCTTCTTCAAACTGTGAATTGTACAATTCTGCATAAAATCCCTGCTGCTTCATTAACTGTTCATGGTTCCCCTGCTCAATAATATCACCATCCTTCATCACAAGAATCAAATCCGCATCACGAATGGTAGAAAGCCTGTGCGCGATAATAAAGCTGGTTCGGCTGCGCATCAGATTATCCATGGCTTTCTGAATCCGAATCTCTGTCCTTGTATCTACAGAGGAGGTTGCCTCGTCTAAAATCAGGATTGGATTATCCGCTAAAATGGCACGGGCAATCGTTAATAACTGTTTCTGTCCGGAAGATACATTGCTGGCGTCTTCATTCAGCTCCATATCATAGCCGCCGGGAAGTGTCTGAATAAAGTGATGTGCATGGGCTGCTTTTGCCGCCGCAATAACTTCTTCATCTGTTCATCTAATCTTCCGTAACGGATATTTTCCATAATACTGCCTTTAAAAAGCCAGGTATCCTGTAATACCATACCAAAGGCATCCCGCAGCTCTCTGCGGTTAAAATCTTTAATATCATGTCCGTCAATACGGATGCTGCCGCTTTCTATATCATAAAAACGCATAAGCAGCTTTACCATCGTGGTCTTTCCTGCGCCGGTAGGACCCACGATTGCAATTTTCTGTCCCGGTGCTGCTTCTGCCGAAAAATCGTGTATGATAATCTGATCCTTCCGGTATCCAAAGCTTACATGCTCGAAAGAAACTGCCCCGTGAATTTCCGCTAAGGATACGGGATTTTCTGCTGTCTGGCTTTCCTCTTCTTCCTCTAAAAATTCAAATACCCTTTCGGAAGCAGCCATCATGGACTGTACCTGATTGATTACCTGCGCAATCTGCTGGATTGGCTGTGTGAAATTTTTCACATACTGAATAAACGCCTGAATATCCCCGATTCCAATTCTGCCCCTGATTGTCAGAATCCCTCCGGAAATAGCAACACCTGCATAACCTAAGTTTCCTACAAACACCATAATCGGCTGCATCATACCGGATAAAAACTGGGACTTCCATGCCGAATCATAAAGCACCTGATTCGTTTCATTGAATTTCTGAATACTCTCCTCTTCTTTATTAAACGCCTGAATGACCAGATGACCCCCGTAGGTTTCCTCCACCTGTCCGTTGATATGTCCTAAATATTCCTGCTGCATTACAAAATGCTTCTGGGAAATTTTTACTACCAGAGAAACAAAAGCAGCCGAAACAGGAAGAATTACCAGTGCAATCAATGTCATCAGGGGTGAAATTGACAGCATCATAACCAATGTACCGATTAACGTTGCGACAGATGTAATTATCTGTGTCACACTTTGATTCAGCCCTGTTCCTAAGGTATCAACATCATTCGTTATCCTGGAAAGTACTTCTCCATGGGTTCTGCTCTCAAAATATTTCATCGGCATTCGATTGATTTTCTCTGAAATTTCTTTTCGAAGACGGTAGCAGATTTTCTGTGTAATCCCTGTCATAATCCAGCCCTGGCAAAATGAAAGAGCTGAGCTGACCAGATAAAGTGTTAATGTAATCAAAAGAATTTTCGCAATATAATCAAAATCAATTCCGCCGGTGCCTGCAATCTTGCGCATTAATCCTTCTGACAAAGCCGTCGTTGCTTTTCCCATAATCTTCGGACCTGCAACAGAAAATACCGTAGCGCATGCCGCTAATACCATTACAAACATAATTGCCAGCCTATAATTCCCAACGTAGGTAAATAATTTTCCAAAAGAGCCTTTAAAATCCTTTGCTTTTTCTCCCGGCATCATGCCGCCATGCATTCCGCCCGGCCCTTTTCTTCTCTGGGGAGTCTTAAACTGTGTTTCTCTCTCGTTACTCATGCCGCTCCTCCTTTTCTTCTTCCAAGCCTAATTCCGCTGCAGATAACTGGGATTTCGCAATCTGCTGATATACTTCACATTCTTTTAACAGCTCTTCATGTGTTCCCTTCCCGACAATTCTGCCGTCATCTAACACCAGAATCTGATCTGCATGAAGTATTGTACTGATACGCTGTGCCACAATAATGACCGTACTGTCTTTTACCTTCTTCTCTAAGGCTTTACGAAGTGCCGCATCTGTTTTCATGTCCAATGCGGAAAAGCTGTCATCAAACACAAACACCTTTGGCTGCTTTGCAATCGCACGGGCAATCGCAAGACGCTGCTTTTGTCCGCCAGAAACATTGCTGCCGCTCTGGGCGATTGGACTCTCATACCCATCTCTTTTTTCGGAAATAAATTCCGATGCCTGTGCAATTTCCGCCGCTTCCTGAATCACCTCATCACTGGCATTCGGATTTCCAAACCGGAGATTCGAAGCGATTGTTCCTGAAAACAAAACACCTTTCTGCGGCACAAAACCGATCTCATCTCTTAATTCATGCAGCGCGACCTTCCGAATATCTTGTCCGTCTAATGTGATGCTGCCGCTTGTAATATCATAAAAACGCGGGATCAGATTGACCAGGGTGGATTTCCCGCATCCGGTACTTCCAATAATAGCGGTTGTCTTTCCCGGCTCTGCGATAAAATCAATATCCGAAAGTACATCTTCTTTTGCCCCCGGATACCGGAAATTCACATGAGAAAATCTTACGAACCCGCGATGCTCTTTCAATCTTTCCGGGTTCTGCAGTTTTTTGATCGAATTCTGTGTCTTAAGCACTTCATCTATACGCTCTGCCGCCACACCTGCCCTCGGAAGCATAATAGACATCATTGTCAGCATCAGGAAAGATATTACGATCTGCATGGAATAAGTAATAAATGCAGTCATAGCACCTACCTGAAGCTCTCCTGCGTCAATCCGGTGTGCAGAAACCCATACAATCAGTAAGGTTATGCCGTACATAACCAGCATCATTCCCGGCATCATAAAAGTCATAACACGGTTCGTAAACAACTGTGTCCTTGTCAGATTCCGATTTGCTTCATCAAACCTTTCTTCTTCTTTTTTCTCTCTGCCGAATGCTCGAATAACAGACAGACCTGTTAAAATCTCTCTGGAAACAAGATTCAGTGCATCTACCAGCTTTTGCATGACTTTGAATTTTGGCATGGCAACGGATACTAAAAGCAGCACAAGACCAACAATCACAATCACTGCCAATGCGATAATCCATCCCATACCGGCTCCTGTCTGCGCCACCTTATAGATGCCGCCGATTCCAATAATCGGAGCATACAAAATGATCCGCAGGATCACAACAGTTACCATTTGAATCTGCTGAATGTCATTGGTACTTCTGGTAATTAAAGAAGCCGTAGAAAACCGATCCATTTCAGAATTTGAAAATCGGATGACTTTCTGATATATGGAGCTTCTTAAGTTTCTCCCCACTCCTGCGCCAACCTTTGCTGCAAGATAACACACTCCTACAGACACAATCAGCATCAGCAATGCCATACCAAGCATCTTCGCCCCTGACTGCCAGAGATATTTCATCTGCACATGGTCAATATCCACACCAGCCGCTTTATCACAAGAGATGGCATATGCCACACCCATAGACAAAAGTGTACTGCTTCCTGTGGATTCTGTCATTTTTTCTAACTGTTCTTTGGATACGGCAATTTCTTCCCCGTTCCCACTTTCCACCTTATAAGTTAAAATTATCGGCAGCAGCAGCGTTTCATCTAATTCGTCGAGTTTCTCCTCTTTTTGTACAATCCGCTCATAGATACCGTCTTCTTTCAAATCATAGCAGTCTGCCCAAAGCTTTTTCTCTTCGTCTGTCATAAAAAGCTTTGTATTTTCAAACGCTTCCTCCGTAATCTTCTCCGGAACGATATGAGATACACCGCTGTTGATGATTCCAACATCAATGATATTTGATGTATACTGCGGCAATGCCAGATCACAAAACGCCTGAACAATCAATAACAGCAAAATTACCAATATCATATGCCAGTATGGAATCATATTCTTAAATATTTTCTTCATCGACTACTGTTCCTCTCCGCTTTTTTATTGTTCTTTTCTCAATTTCATGCCTTGCAGTTTCTACTAATCTTTCCAAATAGGCGTTTAACACCCGCATATCCTCACTGCCCATTTCTCCGAGAACTGCATCCGCAAAGGAGTTTAGGATTTCTTCTGTTTCTGAAAGTACTTTTCTTCCTTCCGCAGTCAGTTCCACACAGGTATTTCTGCGGTCTCTTGTATCTATGGTACGCAGAATGTAATGTTTTCCCTCTAATACCTTAAAGCATCTGGATATTGCCGGAGCCGCAATATGCATAGCTTTTACCACTTCAGATACCCTTACGCATTGCATATCCTGCTCCTTCATACAGCTTTCAATCGCTTTCATGACCGCAAAATCTCCATGGGTAATGTCCGGCAATATGGAGGATATATTTAATTTCCGAAACTTCTTCATTGTTTCAAAAAACTCTCTCTCATCCGGTTTCACTTTTATCACCTCCATCTTTTACATGTATTAATAATTAACATGGTTAAATATTGATGCATGTAAAAAGATAATAGCACTAGAATGAATAAATGTCAATAGAAATAGCTTGAAACATCAGGGCAACAGGATTTGCCTATCCTTTCCAGTATCATTTCCCACAAAACGTTTATTCTATTCTCTGAGGTGGTTTTATGTATAACAATTTATCTGATTTGCTTCTGAAAAGCTCCAGTACGAATGCTTACTTTGTTTCTCTCCCGGTATGGCTGCAGCTTCTGCTCCATAAGGATCATTCTTATATTCGTACCGCTGCCCAACTGCATCATGTTGCATATATTCTTCAAAAACAAAAATCGCTTAAATGCTAAATCATGCATTTTCTCTATCTGCCCATTGTGAACTTCAGCAATAAATATCTTCCGGAAGAAATGCTTCTTTCGTCTAAAAAAAATAAACCGATTTGTAATCGGTTTATCTTAAACGTCACTTATTCTTATGAAACTCTTGGTTTTAAAAGAAAAAATCGGGGGGCCAGTGAGATAGCTCAGCGGCATAAGCGC
>CAYWXJ010000073.1:0-10408 GCA_964462405.1 uncultured Eubacterium sp. | reverse complement strand
GAAATGTCAAAAAAGAATATATTATTGGAAAAGCCTGGTTTATCATATCCCCGCTTGAGGATATTGGCTTTTTAGATTAAATGGAACAGGAGAATATTATGCAGTTTCAGTGGTATCCGGGGCATATGACGAAAGCAAAGCGTCAGATGCAGGAAGACATCAAGTTAATAGATTTAATTATTGAGTTAGTAGATGCGAGGATTCCTTTTTCCAGCAGGAATCCGGATATTGATGAGCTTGGAAAAAATAAAGCCCGTCTGATCTTAATGAATAAGGCGGATTTGGCAGATCCGAAAAAAACAGAGATCTGGAGCAATTATTTTAAGGAGAAAGGCTATTTTGTCGTATGTATTGATGCCAGGAACAAAAATGGCATGAAGGCGATTCAGAATGAGATCATGGAAGCCTGTAAAGAGAAAATTGAACGTGACCGCAGAAGGGGCATCAAGAACCGTCCGGTGCGTGCAATGGTAGTGGGCATTCCGAATGTAGGAAAATCTACCTTTATCAATACCTTTGCAGGAAAGGCGTGTACAAAGACCGGAAATAAGCCGGGCGTGACGAAAGGAAAGCAGTGGATTCGTCTGAATAAAAATGTAGAGCTTTTAGATACCCCTGGAATCCTTTGGCCGAAGTTCGAGGATCAGATGGTGGGGCTTCGACTGGCACTGATTGGTTCTATCAAGGATGAAATTTTAAATACGGATGAGCTGGCATTAGAGCTTTTAAAGATTCTTTTACGGGAGTACCCGGGGGCGGTAAACGGCAGATATGAAGTAGCGGAAGATACGGATGCCGTAAAAGTATTAGGTGAAATTGCAGAAAAGCGGAACTGCCGCAGTAAAGGGGACGAATGGGACTACAGCAAAGCGGCAACGCTTATCATAGATGAATTCAGAAATGGGAAAACAGGCAGATTTACCATTGAAATTCCGGCAGAAGGGCAAGGAGCGTAACGGATGGGGACAGAGAAGAAAATCGGAGAAATCAGGGAAGAGTTAAAGGCAGCTTTGGATACTGAGCTGTCTTCTTTTATTGAAAGCTATCAGGCAGATACACGTTCTGGCGTAGTGAAAATCGTAGAACAGGCAAAAAAACGTCTGCAGAAGTTAGAGAAAGAAATAGAGCGGATAGAGAAGCTTAAGGTTTATGAAAAGCAATACGATTCCTATGGATATATCTGCGGCATTGATGAAGTGGGCAGAGGTCCGTTGGCAGGACCGGTAGTGGCAGGCGCAGTGATTTTGCCGAAGGATTGTCAGATACTTTATATCAATGATTCCAAGCAGCTTTCTGCAAAAAAAAGGGAAGAGCTGTATGAGATAATTATGGAGCAGGCAGTGGCGGTAGGAATCGGGATGGTATCTCCGCAGCGGATTGATGAAATCAATATTTTGCAGGCAACCTATGAAGCTATGCGGGAAGCTATTCAAAATTTGAGTGTAAAACCCGATATATTATTAAATGATGCAGTGACCATTCCCAATGTGGATATTCGGCAGATTCCGATTATCAAAGGAGATGCAAAGAGTATTTCCATAGGTGCGGCAAGCATTGTGGCGAAGGTGACCAGGGACCGTCTTATGGAAGGGTATGCTGCGGTTTTGCCGGAATATGATTTTGCATCCAATAAGGGCTATGGCTCTGCGGCACATATTGCGGCATTGAAGAAATATGGACCGTCACCGATACATAGGAGGTCATTTATCAAAAATTTTGTTTAGAATAAAGGAGGCTGCCATGCAGATTACAGATATGCTGAATCAATACAATAGAAATATTGCAAACGGGGTAGAGGTTTCCGGGGGAACCCAGGGAATCCGGCAGGTGGTATCCTCTCTTTCGGAAATGTCCGTGGGAAATGTATTCGAAGGAAGCGTCAATCAGTTAGAGGATGGCGTGGTGACATTAGGTCTGTCAGACGGGAAGACCATTCAGGCAAGATTAGATTCCGGTGTATCGGTCCGTGTAGGCGAGTCTATGTTTTTCCAGGTAAAATCCAATAATGGAGCACAGATAGCAATTCGCCCGTATTCCAATGGGATAAGCACCAATCCGACTTTGCTGAATGCTTTAGAGGCGGCAAATCTGCAGGTGAACGGCAAGACGCTCACCATGGTCAATACGATGATGGAGCAATCCATGTCCATTGATAAGCAGAGTCTTTTAAATATGGCAAAGCTTGTGACGGGCAATGAAGGGATGGATGTTACCTCTATTGTTCAGATGGCAAAGCTGGGCATTCCCGTAACAGAAGAAATGGCGGTCCAGTTTGAAAATTACAAATCCGACCAGTATGCTATTTTAAACCAGTTAGAATCGGTCATGGAAGTATTACCGGAGCAGTTAGCGGGCGGCAGTCTTAGTCAGAAGGAATTGTTAGACTTCAATCAGCAGATGGTGAAGGTTTTTCTGGGGGAAGGTCAGGGAGCAGAAGCCCAAAATGTGCCGACAGATACTGCAGAACAGGCAGCGGCCGGAGCACAGAATATGGATGCGGTACTGTCTGATGCGGCAGCACAGGGCATAGGGCAGGCAGAAGCATTGCAGACGGGCGGCGCTGCAGATGGCACGGCAGAACTATTGCAGACAGGCAGCAGCACAGATGGTACAGGCGAAGTTATAAGTGCATTACAGACAGAAGCTGCGAATGCTGCAGATGCAGTATTGCAGGAAGATGCTTTCGAGCAGACAAAGAGCACAGGCCAGGAGAAAGCGAACCTGCAGGAATCAGCAAAAATAGAGGCGGAAAACCAGACAAAAGTATCAAATAAAGCGGAAAATCCCCAAAGTGCAGCAGAATCCGTAAAGCCGGATATGCTGAAGAATCTTTTCACTGGCAGGGAATTGAACCAGTTGTTTGAACAACTCGGAAAAATCCCGGATTTATCCAAAAATCCGTCTCTGTTTCCGGATGGAAGTTTTAATACAAACATAACCTCAAAAGAATTGTTGCAGCTTCTTGGGCAGGCATTTTCCAGCCAGAATCCGTTCAGCAGGCAGGCACTTAGTGAGCTGGTATCCTCAAAAGAGTACCGCAGCCTGGTGCGAAATGTCATGGAGCAGCAATGGCTGCTGAAGCCGGAGGAATTAAAGAGTGAGCACAAGGTCAATGAATTATATGAGCGGCTCGACCGTCAGCTTAGTCAGATCGAAAAGGTGTTAAAAGCCTTCGGGCAGAGTACGCCCCAACTGACCGATACTGCGGCAAATGTGCGGAATAATATTCAGTTTATGAACCAGCTCAATCAAACCTATGCTTATGTGCAGATTCCATTGAAGTTAGCAGGGCAGAATGCCCACAGTGACCTCTATGTCTACACAGACAAGCGGAAGAGACAGGAAAAAGACGGTGATCTGACAGCATTTTTACATCTGGATTTAGAGCATTTAGGATCTACGGATGTATCCATAAAATTACATCAGAAGAACGTGACGACGAATTTTTATTTAGCAGACAATACATCCTACCAGTTGATTTTAGATCATATGGATTTACTGGAAAAACGTCTGGAGGAAAAAGGCTATCAGGCAAAAATCCAAGTCATCAATCAGGAAGAAAAGGTCAATTTTGTGGAAGATTTGCTAAAGCAGGGAACACCATCCATGGGAGGAATGGTACACAGATATTCATTTGATGTCAGGGCGTGAGTGTATGGAAAGAGAAAAAGAAGACATAAAAGTAAAAACTGCCGTTGCCCTTTCCTATGAGCCGGGAGATTTGGCACCTAAGATTCTGGCTTCAGGAAAGGGAGAATTGGCGGAACGGATTATTGAAAAGGGCAAGGAAGGAAATGTTCCATTATATAAAGATAATAAACTGGCAAATACTTTATCTAAGTTAGAGATTGGGGATACGATTCCGCCGGAATTGTATGATGTGGTGGCAGAGATTTTAGTATTTGTAGACGATATGGACAGACTGCGGGCGAAAATCAAATAAATATTTTTGGGGAGGTATCTGTGAATAGACGGAAAATTGGAAGCGGGTATGAAGAAATAGCAGCAAATTATCTGGCGGAGAAAGGCTATACGATTCTTGACAAAAACCATCGGAATAAATGCGGAGAAATTGATATTATCGCTTCTTCAAAGGAAGGACTGCTCGTTATCTGTGAGGTAAAATACAGAAGTGCCAAAGGCTGCGGAGATCCGTTAGAGGCGGTGGATTACCGGAAACAAAGACGTATCAGCCGTGCAGCATTATATTATTATATGAAACAGGGCTATAGTCTGGATACGCCATGCAGATTTGATGTCATCGCCATTTATGGGGATGGAACAATAAAACATATCGAAAATGCTTTTGAATATCGGGGATGAGAGAATAAAATCAAAAAAGGATGCGATATATGTTTGAAAATGAAAGAAAGATATTAACTACCATAAAATACAAAAACCCTGCAGCCGGGAGAATTCCAAGGCTGCGGAGGATTGTAACCGAAGCAGGAATAGAAATTCCTCTGTTGTCTTTTCCACTTTTCGAGCAGACAGGGATGGTAAAGCATGGATTTACCACAAGGCTTGGCGGTGTCAGTGAAGGAATCTTTTCTGCATTGAATTTAAGTTTTACCAGAGGCGATAAACGGGAAGCTGTAGAAGAGAATTACCGCAGGCTTGCAGAAGCCTTAGAGGTAGAATATGGAAGCTTCGTATGCTCCGACCAGACCCACACCACAAACGTGCTCCGTGTAGGAAGAGAAGATGCGGGGAACGGAGTCTTAAGGGAACGGAAATATACGGATATTGACGGCTTGATAACCAATGAAGAGGGCGTTACGCTTATCACTTTTTATGCGGATTGTGTTCCGCTGTATTTTGCAGACCCGGTGCACCGTGCGATAGGACTGAGCCATTCCGGCTGGCGCGGAACGGCAGGCCGCATGGGAAAAGTAACCTTAGAAAAAATGCAGAAGGAGTTTGGAACAAACCCCGCCGATGTCATCTGTGCCATAGGGCCTTCTATCTGTCAGAACTGCTATGAGGTCAGTGAAGATGTGGCAGAAGCATTCAGACGGGAATTTGCAGGAAGGGAAGAAGAAATTCTGATAAATAAAGGAAACGGAAAATATCAGCTTGACCTCTGGAAGGCAAATGAGATTGTATTGACAGAGGCAGGAATATTACCGGAGCATTTAGAAGTGACAAATATATGTACCTGCTGCAATCCGAAGCTTTTGTTTTCCCATCGGGCAAGCCAGGGGAAAAGAGGAAATTTAGCAGCGGTACTGGCATTAAAGCAGCTCATATAATGGGCTGCTGTTTTTCTCTTAAGAAAATCTTAAACAATTCCTATATATATCTTTATTGCCATAATTCACCAGCAGGACTATACTAACTGTATCAAATGTATTAATACACTTAAACACTTATACTATATAAAGACAGGAGGTCATGGGATTGCTGCAATTAAATTACAGGGATGCAAAGCCTATATACGAGCAAATTAAAGAAGGAATCCGGCGGCTGTTATTATCCAATGTGATTACAGCTGATGAAAAGCTGCCGTCTGTCCGGGAGCTTGCATCGAGTCTGGCAATTAATCCAAATACCATACAGCGGGCTTACCGGGAGTTAGAAACAGAAGGTTATATCTATACCAAGCAGGGAAAAGGAACCTTTGCGTCTGCAACAGCTATAGTGCACGAGACAAGGGTACATGAATTGCTGGTTGCATTCGATGATGTGGTGACAGAACTTTTTGTACTGGATGTGACAAGAGAAGAGTTAGGACACCGTATGGAAAATCTGGAGCAGGGGAGGATAAGTAAGCATGATTGAAGTAAATAATCTGGTAAAGGAATTTGATGGTTTTCGCGCGTTAGACGGTGTCGATATGCATGTGAAAAAAGGTGCCATCTATGGTTTGGTGGGACCGAACGGTGCAGGAAAATCAACACTGATAAGGCATTTAACAGGAATTTATAAACAAAATGCAGGAACCGTGAAAATCAAAGGAGAAAATGTTTATGAAAATCCGAAGGTAAAAGAGAAATTTGCATTTATTCCGGATGATATTTTCTATTTTATGCAGGCTGACACTATGGAAATGAAACGGTTCTATCAGGGAATGTATCCGAAATTCGATGAGAAGATGTTTTTTCGTTTAATGGAATATTTTCCGACTATCGATCCAAAGAAGACTATCCGCAGTCTTTCTAAAGGTATGCAGAAGCAGGTAGCATTCTGGCTTGCAGTCTGCACCAGACCGGAGCTTTTGATATTAGATGAACCGGTAGACGGTTTAGACCCGGTTATGCGCCGCCAGATCTGGAGCATTATCATGGCAGATGTGGCAGAGCATGATACGACAGTTTTAGTATCCTCCCACAACTTAAGAGAGTTAGAGGATGTATGTGACCATGTGGGAATCATGCACAAGGGGGAAATTATTATTGAACGCTCTTTGAGTGATTTGCAGGGCAGTGTCTGCAAGATTCAGGTGGCGTTTCAGGCGGAGATGCCGCAGCTTCCGGAAAATTTTGAAGTACTGCACATGTCCAATACCGGAAGGGTCTATACGCTGATTGTAAAAGGAAATCCCGCAGAGGCAAAGGCGCAGCTTGAAAAAATGCATCCGATGTTAATTGATATTCTTCCATTAACGCTCGAAGAGATTTTCATATATGAATTAGGAGGAGTAGATTATGAAGTCAAAGACATCCTGTTTTAATAAAACAATATTTAAAAAAAATATCACCCATTTTTGGCCGATTTGGCTGATTATTATGGGATGGAACCTGTTTGTACTGCCGTTTATGATTTATAACAGTTCTCTGCAGTATAAAATGGATAATACTATGTCAGCCAAACAGATAGAGGCTGCCCGGGCAAGTGATATTTTATCCTTAGTGAGCGTATATACAGAACCGGGAATGCTGTTTATATTTTCTGTGATAGCGGCAATGGCAGTATTTTCCTACTTATATAACTCCCGGTCGGCAAATACGATTCACGCACTTCCGGTGACCCGAAAGGAATTATTTATCACAAATTATATATCAGGACTTCTGTTTTTGCTTGTTCCTGAGGTGATTGGATTTTTGACCGGAACCATAGTAAGTGCGGTGTGCGGCTATACCAGTATGAATTATCTGCTGACAGGACTTTTGTTTGCATGTGGAATCAGTTTCTTTTTCTATAGCTTTACTGTATTGATTTCCATGTTTACCGGACAGTTGTTTGCAGTTCCGATTTTTGCTTTGATTATAAACTTTTTGTATGTTGGATGTAAATTTCTGTTTTGTGGCTTAACAGCAATCATTTCTTATGGTATGACGGGAACTTTTTCAAATGATGTTCTGGATATATTATCACCGCTCTATTACATGACCCAGAATGTAACGATTGATATGGATTATTCGGGTGAATATGCAGTAAGCAAAGGATTTATAGGTTCACAGGTTGTTGCCGGCTATGCACTTGTGGCAGTCGTTTTAGTAATAGCATCTTATCTTGTTTACCGGATCAGAAACATGGAAACAGCAGGAAGCCTGATTTCTATTTCATGGATCAGTCCGGTGTTCCGCTGGGGAGTTGCATTCTGCGGCGGCAGCCTGTTTGGAGTGATTTTCAGCGGCATATTCGGTGTCAGGAGTGCCAGCCAGATATTTATTTTGCTGTTGATTGTATCTGTTATTTTTGGCGCACTATGCTTCTTTGGAGCACAGATGTTCTTAGAAAAGGGCTTTCGTGTATTCTCAAAAAAGCGCGTAGTGGAATGCGGTGTATTTGTTGGCTTATTTGCGGTTCTTTTAATTGGAATTGAGTGCGATTTATTCGGACAGGAGAGAAAAATTCCGGATACCGATGAGATCAAGAGTGCATATATCAACCGCTCCTATCCGGTGGGCGGCGAAAATTCGGAACAGATTGCAGAGGTTTTGCAGATACACAGTCAGATCATTGATTCTAAGAAAGAATTTGAAGCTTTTGAGGCAGAAAATGGGCAGACTTCCTGGGTGTCAATCAGATATTATCTGAAGGATGGTTCGGTTTTGGACCGTTCCTATACAATTCCGGCAACAGATGAGATGTTAGAGGATACTGACAGCGTATATGGAAAGACAGCAGAAATAACAGCTTCACCTCAAGCATATCTGCAGAATAGCTTTTGCGTGAATTATAACGAAATAAAAATCAGCCAGGGTTCGATAGATATGTATAATGATAGCGGAGAATACCAGTGTCATGAATTTACAAAGGAGGAAGCGGATAAGCTGTATCAGGCGGTAATTGCAGATTTAGAAGCAGGAAATTATAAAAATATCATTATGAATTATATGCGCAGTGATGATGCATATATTCAATCCACTTACTGTAATACAATTAATTTTGATTTTACCAGTAAAAATACGATTCAAAATATTTATGATGAATATAATAATTATACATCTGGTTACTATTCGGCTGCATCAGGCAGAGTGGGCAGTGCATGTGTGGAGTTTGATTCCGAGTGTACGAATGTGATTTCTGCGTTAAAGGAGCTTGGTGTTATTGAAAGTGAAGACGAACTGATCACATTTCAAGAAAGAGATGCAATGGATGAAATTGTAGAATAAAACAGTAACGGAAAAAGGGAAGAATGACAGCTATGTGAAAAGGCATGGTTGTTATTCTTCTTTTTTTATTGTAAACTATAGTCAGGCATTTTAAATGAAAATGGCTATTAAGGAGTAATCTATGGAGAAAGAACATATTATAGATAGAATAGAACCGGGCAGCATTGCAGAGGAGTTGGAATTAGAGAAGGGGGATGTGCTTGTATCCATCAACGGACAGAAAATCGAAGATGTATTTGATTATCATTATCTGGTCAATGATGAGGAGCTTACTGTTTTAGTGAGAAAGTCAGACGGTGAAGAGTGGGAGTTAGAGATTGAGAAGGACTATGCGGAGGATTTGGGAATCGAATTTGAAAATGGGCTTATGGACGATTACAGATCCTGTCAGAATAAATGCATGTTCTGCTTTATTGACCAGATGCCGAAGGGGATGCGGGATACCTTATATTTTAAGGATGATGATTCAAGACTTTCCTTTCTTCAGGGAAATTATGTGACACTTACGAATATGAAAGAGAAGGATATTGAGCGTATTATACGCTATCACTTAGAGCCGATCAATGTTTCGGTGCATACCATGAATCCTGCGCTGCGCTGTAAGATGTTAAATAACCGTTTTGCAGGAGAGGCATTAGGGAAAATGCAAACTCTCCGGGATGCGGGGGTAGAAATGAACGGGCAGATCGTACTTTGTAAAGGAATTAACGATAGGGCGGAATTAGAGTACAGCATTGAAAAGCTGACCGAATATATTCCCTGTATGCAGAGCCTTTCCGTTGTTCCGGTAGGTCTGACGAAGTTCAGGGAGGGATTATATCCCTTAGAGCCTTTTGAAAAAGAAGATGCCAGGGAAGTACTTGCCATCATTCATAAATGGCAGAACTACTGTATGGAAAAATTTGACACGCATTTTGTACATGCAGGAGATGAGTGGTATTTATTAGCAGACGAAGAAATTCCGCCGGAGGAAAATTATGATGGTTATCTGCAGTTAGAAAACGGCGTTGGTATGATGCGGCTTTTAGAGGATGAATTTATGGAGGCATTAGAAGGCGCGGAGGCGGATTCTGCGATAAAACGGAAAGTGACTTTAGTAACAGGAAAATTGGCAGCTCCCTTATTAGAGAAATTAACTCAATGCTTTATGTTGAAATTTCCGGAGATCTGCGTGCAGGTCATTCCGATTCGGAATGATTTCTTCGGGGAGAGGATTACCGTTTCCGGTCTTTTGACAGGAAAAGATATTTTAGCCCAGTTAAAGGGCAGGGATTTAGGAGATGCGCTGCTGCTTCCATGCAATCTGCTTCGAAGCGGAGAAGAGGTTTTCTTAGACGATATGACCTTGACGGAGTTGAAAAATGCTTTACAAGTTCGGGTAGATATTGTAAAATCAAGCGGGCAAGATTTGATAGATATACTTTTAAAGGATGATAGAGAAGAGGAGTAATCAATATGAGCAAACCGGTTGTAGCGGTGGTAGGCCGCCCGAATGTAGGAAAGTCTACTTTATTTAATGTTCTTGCCGGAGAACGGATTTCCATTGTAAAGGATACGCCAGGCGTTACCAGGGACAGAATTTATGCGGATGCTTCCTGGCTGGATAAGAATTTTACCCTGATTGATACCGGTGGAATTGAACCGGATACGAAGGATATTATTTTATCCCAGATGCGGGAGCAGGCAGAAATTGCCATTGAAACCGCAGATGTGATTATTTTCATTACAGACGTAAGGCAGGGACTTGTAGATGCGGATGCAAAGGTGGCGGATATGCTGCGCCGTTCCCAAAAGCCGGTGGTCTTAGTTGTAAATAAAGTAGACAGCTTTGAAAAATTTATGCCGGA
>CAYWXJ010000072.1:0-10572 GCA_964462405.1 uncultured Eubacterium sp. | reverse complement strand
GGTCTAAGAAATGTACATCACAGGTTCCTACCACAAGCTTATGGAACTGCTCCCCTAATTTTACGATTTTCCGGTTGATGTCCTGTAAATCCTCAATGCTCTCCACCGGAGCTTTTTCACTGGCAATCATAAACTGATTATTGCCTAAGGGCTGGATCTCTAAATAATCGTAAAACTCTACCAGGCGTACGATTTCCTCTTCCGGTCTTCCGTTTAAAATCGCCTGATATAATTCTCCTGCCTCACAGGCAGAACCAATCAAAAGACCTTCATTATGCTTTATATATTCTGTTTTGGGGATTCTGGGCCTTTTATTATAATAGGTCAAATGGGACATGGATATGAGACGATAGAGATTGATTCGTCCAATATCATTGGTAGCTAAAATAATGGCATGATATGTAGGCATCTTACCAATGACCTCCGGGGTAGATACACTTAACTCTCCAAGCTGATTAAGCTCTTCCACCCCTCTCTCTCTTAACATCTGCACAAATTTTACAAAAATCTCTGCCGTGCAGCCCGCATCATCTACCGCACGGTGATGATTCTCTAAGGTAATTCCCAGTGCTTTTGCTACGGTATCTAATTTAAAGCGGTTTAAACCCGGCAGCAAATTTCTTGCCAATGCTACCGTATCCAATATTGTGAAATCTTTCACAATCCTCTGCTCCTTACAGTTGTGCTTAATAAAACTCATATCAAAATCCGCATTATGGGCAACCATCACCGCATCCTGACAAAATTCCATAAATTCCGGCAGAACTTCTTCAATGGTCTTTGCTCCGATTACCATATCGTCATTGATACCAGTCAAACGCTGAATTTCAAAAGGAATCGGAACCTTCGGATTTACAAAAGCCGAAAAACGGTCAGTGATCACACCATCCTCTACTTTCACCGCACCAATCTCGATAATTTTATTCAGCTTCGGACTAAATCCTGTCGTTTCAATATCAAATACCACATAAATTTCCTTTAAGCTCTGTCCTTTTGCATTTTCCACCATGGATTTTAAATCATCTACTAAATAGGCTTCCACACCATAAATTACTTTAAAATCATCATCCTTTGAAAGTGCATGGTTTGCCTCCGGAAATGCCTGTACATCTCCATGGTCGGTAATTGCGATCGCCTTATGTCCCCATTTCATCGCGCGCCTGATAATATCCCCGACATCCGATACTCCATCCATATCACTCATTTTCGTATGGCAATGAAGCTCTACCCGCTTTACGGGGCTGTTATCCATCCGCGTACTTCGAAAATCCTGTATTTTCTTAATTCCTACAATCGAACCAATCGTAAGCTCACTGTCGAATTTGTCAATAGTAGTCACTCCCTTGACTTTCAGGAAAGCTCCTTTGTGGATGCTTTCTAACAATTCCTTAAGAACCTCATTCTTAGTAAAAATTTTCAAAACAATGGTATCTGTAAAATCTGTGATTGAAATGATAATAATTGTCTTTTCATTACGGATTTCCCTGGTATCAAGACTGATTACCTGTCCGCGGATTGCAACCTCGCCCATTTCTCCCACAATTTTATCAATGGTAATCACATCATCCTCGAAATCTCTTCCATAGATAACATCCGGATTATCAGACCTGCGGCTGCCCAAGGAATCTCTTCTGCCGCGGTACTCCCTCTTAAATTCCGGCTTTTTATCCGACAGTCTGTCCGGTTGTTTCTTTGCGGGAGTTTCGATTTCTTTCTTCCCGTTTTGTATCTTTGGTACATTTTCTGCCTCAGCAGCTTCGTCCTCCCCTGACTTTTTAGATGAAATTGCAGACATTCGGACTACATTCTGAATTTCCTGCTCAATAATCAAATCCGCATTTTTGATACGGCTGCTTCCCTTTGGCTTTTCAAAGGATAACTGAACAATCAAATCCATACCGCAGCGTTCACAGAAAATTTTCTCTAAAATACGCACTAATTCCTCGGAACGTTCCTTTGCAATAATGGTATCCTCTAATACAAGCTGCATCCTGCTTCCGTCTTCAAAAGTCATCTTTCCGCCCCGATAGACATTATACAAAAGCAAACTGTAGTTTTTTAATTCCTCCGCAATGCTCTCGCCGTAAATATCCATTAATTTTTCCGCCGTGTACTGGCTGGAAAGCTGAAATTTCTCAATAATTTTAATTTCCATTTGCTGCTTTGGAAAAAGCTGATTTGCAATTTCTTTTTCTAACTGGAAAATATTTGCTTTATGAATCAGATGATTTCCGAAAAGATAAATGCGAATCGATGTCTTAGAACGATTCGCACTTACCTTGGTGATTTCCATCTCAGACAGCAGTTTTTTCATTTTTTCATTTACAACTAATGTTGGAAATACTTCAAAAAAAAGCTTTGACATGTTACTCACTCCAATTTAACAATTCCCAACGAAGTGCAGAAAGCAATTCTTCCTCCGGCACCTTTTTGTACACTTCGCCATGCTTAATAATCAGTCCCTCATGGATACCGCCTGCAATTCCAATATCCGCTTCCTTTGCCTCTCCCGGGCCATTGACCACACAGCCCATAACAGCCACCTTAATGTCCAGCGGAATATCCGCTACCATATTTTCCACCTGGTTTGCAAGCTCAATCAGATTAATCTGTGTTCTGCCGCAGGTAGGACAGGATACCACTTCAATGCCGCCCTTTTTAAGTCCTAAAGTTCTTAAAATTAATTTTGCAGACTTGATTTCTTCTAATGGGTCGCCTGTTAAGGATACTCGAATCGTATCTCCGATTCCCTGGTTTAAAATCAGTCCCAGTCCAATGGAAGACTTGATATTGCCGCTGATAATCGTTCCGGATTCCGTAATTCCTACGTGAAGCGGATAATTAGTCCTTTCAGCAATCAATTCATGTGCTTTTACACACATCAGAACATCAGAGGATTTAATGCTGATGACAAGGTTATCATATCCCATTTCTTCTATCATGTGCACCTTGTCTAAGGCACTCTCTACGATTCCTTCCGCTGTAACTCCATGATATTTTTCTACTAATTCTTTTTCCAGAGAACCGCTGTTGACCCCTACACGAATCGGAATCATTCGTTCCTTTGCAGCCTCCACGACTGCCTGCAGACGCTCTTTGCTTCCGATATTTCCCGGATTGATGCGAATCTTATCCGCTCCGTTTTCTATTGCGGCGATCGCCAGACGATAATCAAAATGAATATCTGCTACCAAAGGAATCTGAATTTCTTTTTTGATTTCCTTGAATGCCTGTGCCGCTTCCCTCGTAGGAACTGCACAGCGGATAATATCACAGCCTGCGGTTGCAAGACGGTTAATCTGGTCTGCTGTCGCTTTTACATCCTCTGTCTTCGTATTCGTCATGGACTGAATCAGAATCGGATTTCCTCCGCCAATGATACGATTGCCGATTTTTACTGTCTTTGTCTGTGCTCTGCTCATTTTTCCCTCCACGTATCTGTCTGTTTAGAGAAACAGCTTACGAATATCATTAAACATGATAAGTACCATAAGTCCCATCAAAAGCATGATTCCCACAAAATGAACCATACCTTCTTTTTCCGGGTCTATTTTTTTCCTGCGGATTGCTTCGATAATCAAAAATACCAGCCTGCCGCCGTCTAATGCCGGAAGCGGAAGCAGATTCATAACACCTAAATTGGCACTTAATAAAATGGAGAAATTAATCATATTTAAAAACACATAATAATATCCGTCACTCTTGCTGGCGTCATAGGTATCTCCGATGCTCTTTACGATTCCCACCGGGCCGGACAATTCGTTGGCACTGACCTGACCTGTCACCAGCATTTTCAGGCTTTCCAAAGTAGTCCAGATCCAGTATTTCAGCTCGTATACACTGTATTTTATATTTGTCAGGACATTTCCCTTTTCTCTGGCATAGTTATTTGTAATGCCCAGCAAATATCTGCCGCTTTCTTCATCATAAGTCGGCTCAAGTGT
This sequence comes from uncultured Eubacterium sp., assembly GCA_964462405.1. Lineage (GTDB taxonomy): Bacteria > Bacillota > Clostridia > Lachnospirales > Lachnospiraceae > Roseburia_B. The sequence goes on along the minus strand of CAYWXJ010000072.1, from coordinate 6,628 downwards.
AGCGGTAAACCGTTCTCCGTTCCTTTTATAGGTGACATCTACCGTTTCTCCCTCATGGAAATAGGAATACATACTGACTTCCCGGTAAAAATGTATGGACTTCCCATTCATTTTTACAATGGTATCTCCTTCCTGCATCCCGGCTGCTTCTGCAGAATAGCCTTCCATAACACCGGAAATCGTCGGAACATCGATTCCGATACAGGAAATTAAAATAAATGCCAGGAAAAATGCCATAATGAAATTAAATATGGGACCTGCGGCCACAACACTGATACGTGCCCATACGGATTTTTTCCCGAAAGCCCTCTCATCTTCGCTGTCTCCGTCTTCTCCTTCCATCATGCAGGCTCCGCCGAAGGGAAGAAGTTTTACGGAGTACTTCGTTTCTCCTTTTGTAATTCCAATCAAAGTAGGCCCCAAACCAAGGCAGAACTCATTGACTCTTACCCCGTTTTTCTTTGCCAGTAAAAAATGCCCTAATTCATGGAATAAAATAATGATACTAAAAATTATGATTGCTATGATAAATTTCAAACTACCACCTGCTCTCTATATATTCATATACGGATGCTTCTGTCTCAAGAATCTGCTCAACACAGGGATTTTCCACAAATTCCGCCTGATGCATACACTCTTCAATCATTTCTGTTATGGTAAGATAGGAAATCTTTCTGTCTAAAAACATGGCAACTGCTCTCTCATTGGCAGCATTAAATACCGTTGGAATATTACCGCCCCGCTCCATTGCCTCATAAGCCAATGCCAGTCCTTGAAAGGTCTTCATATCCGGTCTTTCAAAGGTCAGATTGCCAAGTGCGAACAAATCCAGCTTCTCTCCGCTTAAGCTGCGGCGTTTCGGATAATACAAGGCATATTGGATCGGCAGGCGCATATCCGGTGTGCCAAGCTGTGCAATCACTGCTCCATCTTCATATTCTACCGCAGAATGAATTACGCTCTGGGGATGAACCGTCACCTGAATCTGGCTTAATTTTACATCAAAGAGCCACTTTGCTTCCATCACTTCCAGACCTTTATTTACCAATGTGGAAGAATCTATGGTTATTTTTCTTCCCATTGCCCAGTTCGGATGCTGTAAGGCATCCTCCACCCGGATATTTTCCAGGTCTTTTCGTGTTTTCCCACGGAAAGGTCCCCCTGAGGCTGTCAGGATAATTTTACGGATTGCATTCCCTTTTTCTCCCTGTAAAGACTGGAAAATAGCACTGTGTTCACTGTCTACCGGAAGAATGGGCACCTGGTATTCTTCTGCTAACGGCATAATAATATGACCTGCTGTTACTAATGTTTCTTTATTGGCAAGTGCGATGGCTTTTTTTGCCTTTATCGCTGCTATTGTGGGACGGATTCCAAGCATTCCTACAATTGCTGTAACTAAAATCTCTGCATGAGGTTCTGTGGCAATCTCTAAAAGTCCTTCCATTCCCGATAAAATCTTTACCCCTAAATCTGCGGTTCTAAGCCGCAACTCCTTTGCCTTTTCTTCCTCCCAGACAGCTGCAAGCATGGGTTTAAATTCCCGAATCTGTTCTTCTAGCAATGTAATATTACTGCCGGCTGCCATAGCTGTTACCTGAATATCCTTTTGTTCCCTTACGATTTCTAATGTCTGCGTTCCAATGGAACCTGTCGAACCTAATATTGCAATTTTTTTCATGTTATCCCTCTATTTTATCAGTAAAGCCGCCATATAATAAATAATCGGTGCCGTCATAATGACACTGTCAAACCGGTCTAAAATCCCCCCATGTCCCGGAATTAGCTTTCCATAGTCTTTGATTTCATAGCTGCGCTTAATTGCAGACGCCGTCAAATCTCCTACCATGGAAATCAGTGCACCTGCCCCGCTAATCAACGATAACAACAGCATTTCTTCCAATCCAATCTGCATGGCTTCTCTGAAAACCCACGTATAAAGCAGTGTCAGCAACATACTTCCGACTACACCGCCGACTGCTCCCTCTACGGACTTTTTAGGACTTAATTTCGGAGACATTTTATGCTTCCCGAACAAGACCCCTACACAGTACGCGCAGGTATCGCAGCCCCAGGAACACAAAAAGATCAGCCATACAATGTAAGCCCCTCTTTCTAACATCCTTGTCTGATAGATACAGGACAGCAAAACCGCCACATAGAATACTCCAAAAAAAGCTGCAAGAATCTGCTCTGTCCGGTACTTCGGATATGAAAACACATAGACAAACATCAGGAGTATCAATGTTCCCAATACAAATATCATGGAATCCGGTAAAAACGGACAGAACAAATTACCATAAAACAGAACTGCCGCTAAATATCCCAAAGCTCCGGCTACACTTTTTTCAATATGAAAAATCCGATACAACTCAAACATACCAATAAGAGAAATAACCAAAAGGGAACCTAATAAAACATTTCCTCCTGTAATAATCAGCAATAATGCTAAAATCACTAAAACAATTCCGCTTAATAACCTTGTCTTAAACATCCTTATCCTCTTCCTTTTTGATTCCGCCGTATCTTCTGTCTCTGGCACTATATGCTTCCACTGCACGTCTTAATTCCTCTTCATCAAAATCAGGCCAGGGCACATCAGTAAAATAAAATTCACTGTAAGCTAACTGCCAAAGCAGGTAGTTCGATAACCGTTGTTCTCCGCTGGTACGAATCAGCAAATCCGGATCTGGTATTCCTGCTGTATCCAGAAAAGATGCAAATTTTGATTCATCTAGTTCCTCTATTGCAAGATTTCCTGCATCATGCTCCTCTAACATCTTCCTTATCGCCCGAATCATCTCATTCCGGCTTCCATAATTAATTGCAATCTGCAGATTCAGTCCCGTATACTCTGCGGAAGCAGATTCTAACTCTTTTATATTCTTTTGAAACTTTTCATCCAAACGCGAAACATCTCCGATTACACGGACGCGCATATCATTCTTTTTCGCTATTTTTATGCAGTTCTTTAAATAAGAATCTAATAGTGTCATCAAGGCATTTACTTCGCTCTCCGGTCTGTTCCAATTCTCCGTTGAAAAGGCATAAAATGTCAGATAGCGAATACCCATTTGATACGCTGCTCTGCAAATAACCTCTACATTCTTAGCACCCATAGTATGTCCATAGGTTCTTGGCATCCCTTTTGCTTTTGCCCATCTGCCGTTTCCATCTAAAATAATGGCAACATGATTTGGTATCTTCAATTTCAGTTCCCCTTTTTCTATGTTATGGTGAAAATGGGGACACGCATTATGCAGTGTCCCCACGCTTTACCTGTCATCATTTATACAGTAAGAATTTCTTTTGTCTTAGTCTCTACTGCTTTATCAATCTGAGCAATGTATTTATCAGTCATCTTCTGTGCCTTATCTTCTAACTCTTTGATTTCATCCTCAGATACATCCTCTTTTGCAAGCTTCTTGAAAGAATCATTCGCTTCACGGCGGATGTTACGAATTGCAACCTTCGCATTCTCTCCCTTTTTCTTAATATCCTTTGCAAGCTCTTTTCTGCGCTCCTCTGTCAGTTCCGGAAATACAAGCCGGATTACCTTTCCATCATTGGTCGGATTGATTCCAAGGTCAGATGTCAGAACTGCTTTCTCAATTTCTTTAACCATGGAAGCCTCCCAGGGCTGAATCTGTATCATCCTCGGCTCCGGTACATTGACATTGGCTACTGACTGAATCGGTGTCGGCGTTCCATAATAATCTACTCTTAATTTGTCTAATACATGAGGATTTGCACGTCCTGCACGAATCGCACTGTATTCTTCCTCAAGATTATTTAAAGATTTCTGCATTTTCGTATCAAATGGCTCTAATCTGGCATCCATATCTAATCCTCCCTCAATTATACGGTAACTTTTGTTCCGTTGAAATCACCGGAAATCGCTTTTACAATACTATTCTCTTCATTCAGCGCAAATACATACATGGGCATTTTATTTTCCATACACATAATAGACGCCGTCATATCTACTACGGCAAGCTTCTGTGCAATGACTTCCTCAATGGAAATACTGTCATAACGCTTTGCATTCGGATTTGTCTTCGGATCACTGTCATAAACACCGTCAATCGCTTTTGCTAACAGAATACCGTCTGCTTCAATTTCAATCGCCCGAAGCACCGTCGCCGTATCTGTCGAAAAATACGGATGTCCAGTTCCTCCTGCAAAAAAAACGACCATATTACGTGAAAAATATTTATTTACACGGTCTTTCGAAAATAATTTTGTCATGGAACCGCATTCAAAAGGTGAAAGAACCTGTGTCTTCATTCCTACGGAACGAAAAATCTCAGAAACATAAATACAGTTCATGACCGTTGCAAGCATGCCGATCTGGTCTGCTTTGGTACGATCAATGGTCTCACTGGTACGTCCGCGCCAGAAATTACCGCCGCCAATTACAATTCCAACCTGCACATTCTGATCTACCAGTATTTTTACCTGTTCTGCAACCTTGGTCACTGTGGGCTCATCAAAGCCTGTCTTTTTGTCGCCGGCTAACGCTTCTCCGCTTAATTTCAATAAAACCCGCTTCATAAATTAGTTCCCTTTCTTTTCCTCAAAAAGACCCTGAACATCAATATCTGCATAGCACTGTGAACAGAAACCTTCAATAACAGCGCCATTGTTAATCTGTACGGAACGGGACTTGATATTACCCATAACAACTGCGGAAGTATCCACAACAACAGGTCCCTGAACATCAATATCGCCCTTAATTGCACCGGCAATAACTGCAGAAGCTGCTGTAATATTACCAATTACTACAGAACCTATACCAATCTTAACAGTTCCTGTGCTGTTTACTTCACCTTCTACCTTTGCAGCATCTGCAAAAAATTCAGATGAATTGCTATTTCCTTCTAATACACCGGTAACTACTAATTTACCATTACAGGTTACATTTCCGCCGATTCTTCCTCGAATATCGATAGAACCGTTAGAACTGATGTCACCATTAATGCTTGTACCTTCTGTAATTACAGTCGTTTCTTCTGAAATCGCCTCCGGATTCACTCCCATAACCTGTTTTGCACTTACTGGATTTACTGCATTTGTTGCCATTGTTTCTTCGTTCATTTTCTTTTTCTCCTCCATTGCTATTCTTACATCTGCTCTTTTTACTTCCTGTGTAAATTCTCTCTCTAATTCAGCTATCTGCTGCGGCTTAACAACTGCCTGTGATGCCGGCTTCTCTGCAACTTGTTCTAGTAATCCGTTCAATTTCGAAAGCTCAGACTCAGTGTCTACTTCTGCATCAAGAGTATTTACTACCATGTCGTCGTTTCCAAGGGTATCTTCCTTTACTGCAAGTTCATCTTCTCCGGGCATCAATTCATTTACTGCCTGTGAGAAATCGTCTTTAAACTCCTTAAAAAAGCCCATTTTAAATCCTCCATCTTCTTATAATCCTACTGCTGTTCCACGCTTGCTGCCGCAATATGCTGAACTACAGTTGTATTCTCATCTATCGGTAATATTTCAGCTCCCATACTCTGTAATGCTTCAATCATCGGTCCTAACGCTTCTACGGTAGTTGCCTTTGTTTCTGCATCATGCATAAGAACAATAGATGTCTTATATTTTACTACATCAGTCATCACATTTTCAACTAATTCTTCTGCAGTATACGCCTGTGACGTTGCATCACCGCTGGATACATTCCAATCAAAATATGTAATTCCCTGTTTGCTTAAATATCGAATAAATTCTGTCATATCTGTATTGCTCACATGATTACTGCTGCCGCCGGGGAAACGATAGAACAGGCACTCCTTACCAGTAACCTCATACAAATAATTCTGAATTTTCGCAAAATCATCTTCAAAGGAATCTACAGAATCATATAACACACTGTATTTATGGGAATAGGAATGCATCGCCAATGTATGTCCTTCCTCTACGATACGCTTATAAAGTGCTTTAGATTCTTCATCTTCTTTTCCTATTACAAAGAACGTCGCCTTTAAATTGTATTCCTTTAATATATCCAAAATCTGGGCTGTATTACTGCTTGGACCATCATCAAATGTCAGATATACTTTATGAATATCATCCGGCCCTGCTAAATTTTCCTTTTGATTCACAGTCTGAGCGATGGAATGATTTTCTTCCAATTCTCCTGTTTCTGTTGTTTCTTCCAAATCAAAGTATGCACTTTCATCTGTTTTAGCGATCGTCTGTTTTGCTTCTGCTTCTAACTGTCCGCTTACTGTAAAATTATCTAACAGATAATCTAATTTTTCTTCCAGTGTATATACCTTAAACATCAATGTTGCACAGACAACCATTGAAAGCATCAGCCATATCCCAATGATAAAGATAAGTGCTGTTTTTATTCGGGCAACACGCTGACGTCTCCTGCGCTCCTGTTTCAGCCCTTTTGTAGAACCATCTTCCATATATGGCCTCCCCAGTCAAAATTACTCTATTCTATTGTACCATATATTGTTTCTTTTGCAAGAATTATTCTGTATCTTCCATAATTAATACGTAACAGTTCAGCCTTTCGGCTTCACTGTTATTGAATCCATCCATTTAAAGCTGCCTACGGCAAGGGCGGATTCACGCTCGGAAAAATCTACATATTCTTACGGGCTTTGCAGCAAGT
>CAYWXJ010000071.1:0-10581 GCA_964462405.1 uncultured Eubacterium sp. | reverse complement strand
GCTGATGCTCCGGATACTGAAATACCAATCCGACCCTGGTACGCAGCTCTTTCATATCATAATCCTCTTCGTAAATGTCCCTGCCGTTAAAATAAATAGTACCAAAGGTCGCTTTCATCAGTCCGTTTAAATGCTGAATCAACGTAGATTTGCCGGAGCCGGTATGTCCAATGATTCCGATAAACCGTCCGTCTTCAATTTTCAGATTAATATTCTTAAGTGCCTGAATCTCATATGCGGTTCCCGCACTGTAGACATAATTTACCTTGTCTAAAATAATTGACATGATTATCCTTTTCTCCTGTACAGCTTTACTAATTCAGCATTTAATTCTTCTCTGGTCAAAATCCCCTCAGAAACCGGCAGACCGGATTTTCTCAATTCATGGGCTAACAGTGTGATCTGCGGCACATCTAACCGGTGTTCCTTTAACTTATCCACCTGTGAAAAAATGTTCCGGGGCGTTCCCTGCATCACGATTTTCCCTTTATCCATCACATAGACATAATCTGCATCTACGACTTCTTCCATATAATGTGTAATCAGAATAATTGTAACACCCTTCTTTTGATTCAGTTTGTGAACTGCCTGTAAGACCTCTTTCCTGCCTGCCGGGTCTAACATGGCAGTCGGCTCGTCTAATATGATACACTTCGGCTCCATCGCCATGACACCCGCGATTGCTACGCGCTGCTTCTGTCCGCCGGAAAGCTTATTCGGGGAATGGGAACGGTACTTTAACATGCCCACGGATCTCAGGCTGTCTTCTACCCTTGTCCATATCTCTTCTGTGGGAACGCCTATATTTTCCGGTCCAAATCCTACATCTTCCTCAACGATGCTTGCAATAATCTGATTATCCGGATTCTGAAATACCATGCCGGCGGCACGGCGGATGTCGTAGAGATATTTCATATCCTTCGTATCCTTTCCGTCCACCCAGAGGGTTCCATCCCCCGGCTCAAGCAGTGCATTGATATGCTTTGCGAGGGTGGATTTTCCGGAACCGTTGTGTCCTAAAACGGCGACAAAATCTCCAGCTTTTACATCGAGATCCACAGAATCCAAGGCAGTCTGAATAGACTCTACATTGCCTTCCTCGTCCCGTCTGATATATTCATGAACTAATTTGCAAGCTTTTATGATTCCCATGCTCTTTTTGTCCTCTATTCCTTCCAGTGCAGATGATGCAGCTCTCCCTGCAGCTTCATATGGTCAAACTGATTCTGACGTAATGCTTCGTATAATACGATTGCTACCGAATTAGAGAGATTCAGGGAACGGGTCTCTCCAATCATCGGTATACGAATGCATTCTTCCGGATGCTCGATCAAAATCTCCTCCGGAATCCCGGCACTCTCTTTTCCAAACATAATATAGCAGTCCGGTTCATAGGATACTTCCGTATAAATGTGCTTTCCCTTCGTGGTCGCCATATAGATTTTCGCATTCGGATTTTTTTCCAGAAAATCCTCCCAGTTGACATATCTTGTCACATCTAAATCCTGCCAGTAATCCATGCCGGCACGGCGGATCTCTTTCTCATTCAGCCGAAAGCCCAACGGCTCAATCAAATGGAGCCTTGTTCCGGTCGCCACACAGGTCCTTCCGATATTTCCTGTATTTGCCGGGATTTCCGGCTCAAATAATACAATATTAAGCTCTGCCATATTATTTCCTCAACTGTATAATAAAATGCTCGATTCGCTCTAAAGCTTTCTTTAAGTCCTCTAAGGAATATGCGTAGGAGATACGGACAAAGCCCTCTCCGCTGCTTCCAAAAGCTGTACCCGGCACGACTGCCACTTTTTCCGCTTCTAAAAGCCGGGTAGCAAATTCTTCCGAGGTCATACCAAATTCTTTAATACACGGGAAAATATAAAATGCTCCGTAAGGCTCAAAGCAATCAAGCCCCATCTCTCTCAAACGATGCACAAGATAGCGTCTTCTGCCGTCATATTCCTCCCGCATACATGCCACATCCTCATCACCGTTTTTCAATGCCTCTACTGCCGCATACTGGCTTGTGGTGGGCGCACACATAATCGCATACTGGTGAATCTTTAACATCTGTTCTATGATTATCTTCGGACCGCAGGCGTAGCCTAAACGCCAACCTGTCATGGCATAGGATTTCGAAAAGCCGTTGATGGTAATCGTTCTCTCCCACATACCGGGCAGGGATGCGATGGACACATGCGGTTCTTCCCCATAGGTCAGCTCCGAATAGATTTCATCACTTAACACGAATAAATCATGCTTCTTGATTACCTCTGCAATCTCCTCTAAATCCCGGCGGCGCATAATGGAACCGGTAGGATTATTCGGAAAAGGAAGTACCAGCAGCTTGGTCTTTGGCGTAATTGCTTCCTCTAATTCTTCAGCGGTCAGGCGAAATTCATTTTCGGCCTTCAGCTCAATGACTACAGGAACACCGTTCGCTAAGCTCGCACAGGGCAGATAGGAAACATAGCTTGGCTGCGGAATCAGCACCTCATCGCCCGGGTCTAACATGGCACGCATAGCAATATCAATGGCTTCACTTCCGCCTACCGTCACCAAAATCTCATGCTTATAATCATATGTAATGCTGCATTTACGCTTCAGATAATTTGAAATCTCTATTTTTAACTCCTTTAAACCTGCATTTGAGGTATAAAAGGTTCTCCCTTTTTCTAAGGAATATATCCCCTCATCTCTGATATGCCAGGGTGTTTCAAAATCAGGCTCACCCACACCAAGAGAAATTGCATCCTCCATCTCATTGACAATATCAAAGAATTTACGGATACCCGAAGGTTCTATCTCTACGATTCTTTTTGACAATGGATTTCTCATGGTGCAATTTTCATCCTTTCATCTTTTGTAGGTTCAGCCATAATGGTGCCGTGATCTTTATATTTCTTTAAGATAAAGTTCGTCTTCGTGGATAATACGGAATCCAACGGAGATAACTTATCGGATACGAACTGGGATACATCTCTTAAGGTCTTTCCCTCTAAGGTCACCATAAAATCAAATCCACCGGAGATCAAATATACGGATTCCACCTCCGGATAGTTATAGATCCGTTCTGCCACTTTATCAAAACCCATACCTCTCTGCGGAGTTACCCGTACTTCAATCATTGCCGTTACCTTCTCAATTCCGGTCTTCTCCCAGTTGATCAGCGTATGGTAGCCGCAGATGATATGCTCATCCTCCATTGCCTCTAATTCATTCACAACTGCTATTTCGTCCACACCTAATACGATTGCTAATTCTTTTAAATCAATCCGGCTGTTTTTTTCTATAAAAGTCAAAATTTTCTCACGCATTTTGATTGCTCCTTCTATTTAAACTTTACACTATTTTATATAATTCATCCGTCTTTGGCGGCTCTAAAAATCTGCGTTCTTCGCCGTTTAACAGGACTCTGTCATTACCCTCTGTGGCTTTTCCTATGACACAGGCTGCAATGCCCTCCTTCTGTAAATCCATCACCAGACGGTTGCCGTCCTCTGCTGCCATTAACATTGAGCCGCTGGAAATCAGCTCATAAGGATTAATGCCGAAAAATTCGCAGATTTCTACTGTTTCCTGCTTCAGCGGAATTTTTTTCAGTTCGATTTCCAGTCCGACGCCGGATGCTTCCGCTAACTCCCAGAGTGCTCCAAAAATACCGCCTTCTGTTACGTCATGCATGGCACCAACGCCAGACTTAACGGCGGTGGCGGCCTCCGGTATTACCGACAGCATCTGGTCGAATTTTTGCGCCCGGAATATAAAGTTCTCGGAAAACCGCTCTAAAAGCTCCTTCTGTTTTTCCTTTGCGATGATAGAAGTTCCTTCGAGTCCGACCCATTTCGTTACAACGATGTCCATTCCTGCTTTTGTCCCTGCAGTAGAAATAAGCGCACCCGCTTTGGCTTTGCCGACTCCGGTCACAGTGATGACGGGCTGATTGACGACTGCCGTTACTTCCGTATGTCCGCCCATAACCTGTACATTGGCTTTGCTGCACGCCTCCTCTGCCTGCTGCATGATTTCACGAATCTCCGGCTCTGTTATCCTTTCGGGCAGCAGAACCGTCAGCAGGACACCCACCGGCTCCGCCCCTGCACTGGCAAGGTCATTCAATGTAATCTGAATCGCCAGACTTCCAATATCCACAGCGGTTCCGGTAATCGGGTCTGTGGATAATACAAAGACCTCATCTTCCCCTAATTTTACGGCTGCACAGTCTTCACCGACCGCCGCTCCTAAACACACTTCCGGTCTTTTGGTATGAATTTGTTTTAAAACCGAACGTTTTAAGACACTCTCCGGTACTTTTCCTACTTTCATAGAAACCTCTTAATTCTACTAAAAAGCGTTTTCAAACCTTTTCTTAGATATTTAGCAACATAAGGCTGTCTTTCTAAGACAGCCTTTCATGATTTCTTATCTGCAATTTATTACTGTCCAGCTAACTTACTGCGCCGGTGTTTCTGCCGCTGCCTGCTGGGCTGCTGCCTCTGCCGCTGCTGCCGCTGCTGCCTCTGCCGCTGCTGCCTCTGCCGCTGCTGCCGCTGCCTCTGCCGCCGCCGCATCTCCGGAATACTGTGCTGCGACTGCTCTTACGGTCGCTTCGTCCCCGGTTGCGATTGCAGAATTGATATGTGCGGATATATCCGGATTATCCGTTGCCACACCTACCGCCAGTATTTTATTGGAAGCATTATATCTGCTGCTGTTAAATTCTGCCCGGCTCTCCTCTACACCATTTACAGTGACCACCTTCCAGAGTCTTGCGGTATATCCTGTATGGGCACTCTGTACCTGTGCTACATAGCCTACCGGATGTGAACCGTCCGCCTGAAGCGTAACTCCCGGATCTGTCTGACTGAGGGTTTCGCTTACATAAGTCACTTCACGGTTCTCCGGCCGTGTTTCCTGTCCGAAAATATTAAAATAGAGCAGACCGCCGCTGGTATATCCCTCGATATAAATCGGTGCATCCGTATTATTGGTAAACTTAAAATCCTTAGAAGTTCCGGCAATCGCCGCATCCATAGACGGCTTTACATAACTTACGATCATAGAGTGATTATATCTTTCATCTACCTGCAGCTCCGCTAAAATCACTGCATTATACAATGTGGTAGATACCTGACAGATACCGCCGCCATATGTCTGCACGGTAGTTCCGTTCTCATAAGAGCCTGCCAGTTCATATCCATTCTCCGCATCAAAAGGACTTACTGCTTCATAAACAGAGAACTGCTCTCCCGGATATAATACCGTTCCGTCAATCTTCGCACAGCCGTTCTGTACATTCTTATATCTTCCTGCTGCTGAGGAACTGAAATCTGTTTTGAAAGAGCCTAATACATCCTGAACCTTTGCTAATTCCTCCGGTGTTCCCTGCGGCTTAGTCACCTCGGTCGCCAGTGTGATTTCAGCATCCATGCCATCCCATTCCTGTTCAAAATAATCCTGTATTATCTCTACGGATTCTGAAACGTTCACTTCGATTCCATTCGCACCTTCAATAATGGTAAACGCCCCGTTTTCACGCTTCAATCCGCTGTTGACTGCTTCCTGATTCAGATTATCCGTATTAACGCCAAGTAATGTTTCTACTTTTTCTTCGTCAATACCAAAGAGAATTTCGAAATTCTTTGGTTCTTTTTCTAAATCCTTCTTATCCTTATAACGGGCAATCAGATTCCCTGTCTTACCAAGGTTCAATGCCTCTTCCACCACTTCCGGATTTGCAATATTAAGTCCTAAATCCTCTGCGGATACCTGTATATTTTTTTCTCCGGTAGATAAAGTGAATATTGTGTTCTGCAATGTAGCTGCATAATCGTTAAGTGCATCCTTTGCTTCTTCCATCGTCATTCCACTGACATCAATATCACCAATATACACTGTACTTGGAATCGTATCTCCCTCTCCTGCATCCACATTCATCAGGGAGTGTCCTAAAATTCCCGCTGTAAACACTAATATCAGTACCGGCAGTAGTTTGATATATTTTTTCATTTTATCTCCTCTCTGTTTTTTTGCTTTGTCTTTTACATATATCTGTCATTTTAAAACATTTTTTATATATTTTTCAAGATGCATATCCACGAATATATTTGACATAAATCCATCATTTCTGTATATTTGTAACAGAATACTTAACTTATAAAGGATACTAAGGCGGTCAATATCATAGACAGTACTAAGACTGCAACAATAATGCCTGCAATGGCACGGTTTCTTTTTGGATTAAAAAATTTGTACATTTTATCACCTCATTTTTATATTTATAATGAATAGAAAGGATACATACGATGAGACTCCCTATTTTCTTAATTGCTTTGATTATTTTCACAGCGTATCTTGCAGTCAAACGGAAGAAGCAGACACGTAACCAGGAGGAAGCTAACAACTCTTTCCTTGAACGGGAACGTTTAGCCAATTCCACCCGGAAAAAGGATATATCAGGTCTTGATTACCTTGCCTTTTCCGCAGATATGCTTCCGATTGCAGAAGTCATAGATGAAGAGCTTCTATCCTGCGAAACGGTTTTAAAGGAACTTTCCAATAAGAGAATCATCAATCTGTCCGCATATTCCAATACGGATTTAAAGCTGATGTACGGCCCGGCAAACCTAAACGACCTCATGGAATATGATGATAACTATCATATGCTTTCTTCCACGCTGTTAGCCTATGCCAAAAGAGAAGCCGAATTAGACCGCACAGATGCCGCAATTACAATTCTCGAATATGCCATGTCACTTGCCATCGACAGCAGCCAGATCTATCTTCTGCTCGCCGAGTTATACAAAAAACAGCAAACGCCAGAAAAAATCCAGAGAATCAACGATGCCCTTTCTTCTATGGACGAATCGTTTTCTTCTCTGGTTCTGCCAAAGCTTTAAAACTTGCCATATTGCGAAATAATCTGATCTGTCAGCCGCGATGCTTCACTGCGGCTTAACTGTTCAATCGGAACATCAAGTACTATTCTATGATATTCCGTCAAATCCTTCAAGTAATTTTTTTGCCTGGGCGTTGCGGGAGTCTGCCGCTTCACTTTGCACTGCAGCTCCTTCTTTTTAAACAGTCCGGGTTCTTTTTCAGAAAACTCCTTCTCTAAAATCTCATATAATAGCTGGTTGGCTGCGGCATCCTCAAATGCACGATGCCTTGCTGTCCGCAGAATCCCATAATAATCACACAGATAATCCAAAGATTTTTTCTCTAATTGCGGCAGACACTTTCGGGCAATTTTTAATGTGTCCACCGCATAGCATACCCTGCTGATTCGATGGTTTACTTCCCATTGCTTTAAAAACCTGTAATCAAATATGATATTATGTCCTACCCAGGTAAGCTCCTCTGCAAACTCCAAAAACGCCATAACTGCCGTATCTAAAGCTTCCCCTTCCGCTGCCATCTCATCGGTAATTCCGGTGAGATGGGATATTCTCTCATCCAGCGGACGCTTAGGGCAGACGAGCGTGGAAAATGTATCTGTGATCTGTTTTCCTTTCACCTTTATCGCACCGATTTCTAATATGCGGTCTGTTTTTGGATTTAAGCCTGTCATCTCAAGGTCTACCACAATATAATCTTCTAACATGCTGTTTCTATGAAGCCTTTCTCTTCGCAGCAACCTTCTTTGCCAAATTCTTTCCTGCTGTCTTTGCTCCTGACGAATTCGGATGCAGTCCGTCTGTGTAGGATAATTTCCAGGAAGAAGTTTCTATCACTGTACACCAGCTCTTATACGGTGATGCCGCTTTTCTTATATCTGCCGCATGAATCTGTGTGAATGGTATCATTACCATGACCTTTGCCTTCGGATGGGCTTTGTGTACCATTTTCAATACTTTCCTGTATTCGCTTACAAAAATATCCCCGTAGGTGTAAACATCATTCGTTCCATGTTCAATTACGATTACATCCGCATCATAGGAAGCCGCTTTTCTTCCTGCTGAAAAAGAAGATATGGCATTATGACAGCTATTAAAGGAGCCTGCCACAGCAATTCCGGAACCTCCATATCCGGCAAAATACGGTACCATATTCAAACTTTTGGCACAATACCATGCATAGCTGTGGGTCGCACTTGTACCAGAGGGTGCCAATGCCATATTCAACGCCCGGACGCCCTGGGTAATACTATCTCCATAAAAAGCGATGGTCGCATTCTGCGGCTTGATGGCTGTGACCACCCCTGTTGTTGTTACAGGCTTAATACTCTTGATTCCAACGCCTGCTTCTCCTCCCCAGCGGTCCTCTTTCTCTGACATTGCATCAATGACCAGACGGACATAATGTGTCTTTGTATTTCCCACACTGATTTTCTTTTTGCTGATTAACTGGCGTTTCATACTGCCGCCATCTACCGAATATGCAAAGTACGGGGTCGCAACTGCAATCTTTGAAACGAAGTTGACATTCACATATTTACTGCCTGTCACTTTGAAATAAATGGCGCTTCCGTCCGTATTGGTAAAGTAATACTTCCCTCCGCTGATGCTCTTCTTAAACCAGCGTCCGCTGTAACCAAAGCTTCCGGCAGCATCTTTATAAGTCATTCCATCTGACGTCTGATGGGTTTTGTATACAACCGTTACTACACAGATATACTCTTTACCTTTATGCGTTGCTTTAATCTTCGCCGTTCCTTTCGCCTTAGCCGTGACCTTACCGGAACTATTTACTGCGGCAACTTTTTTGTTACTGCTTGACCATTTTACCTTTGCAACAGCTCCATGCAGCTTCAGGGTCTTTGTCGTTGCAGGTGTCATTTTCACTGCCGTTTCTTCTAAATAAATTCCCGCTTCTTCCTGCTGCTCTGTCTGAACTTCTGCTGCCCTTATCATTTGCCCTTCACCGATTATACTGACCGTCAGCATAAGACTCATAAAAAGCATTACGATTCTTCGTCCCCAGTTCCCTTGCATCTGCTTCATAAGCAACTCTCCTTGTATTATCTTATTTGTGAATCAGGTGCAATATCTCACCATCAACTTAATATCTTGTTTCATTATATCACAAAATACAGATTTGTATAAAGGTTTTAGGTATTTTTGTATATAAAGAAGACAGGCATCCGCCTGTCTTCTTTATCTTAATCATAACTCCAACTGTAGAAACGTCCGCTGCTGTAATAATGTCCCCATGCGGAATACTGTGAATTGCTGTTCACGGTCGCCGTATATACTTTCTTACCGCTCTTATAGTAAGGAACGACTCTCACATAATAGAAGGTATTCTTCTTCAATGTCTTATTAATGGTATAAGATGTCTTTTTGGTAGTTCCCATCTTCTTATACTTTCCGTCATACTTTGTTGACAGATAGATCGTATAACCGGATGCGCCGGCTACCTTTTTCCAGCTTGCTTTTATCTTATTTCCTGACTTTTTCAACTGTGTATCGGAGCCGGTACAGCGGCTGATATAATCATAGGCAGACCATGCGCCGTATCTTCTCTGATTGTCCGTGGTCGTTACATAAGCACGCATACGGACCTTGTAAATCTGACGCGGTTTTAATTTGCTGTTGGTGACAGAAATGGTACTGTAGTTATATGTTCCGGTCAGCAGACTCTTCTTGCCGTTATATTTATAGATTGCATACTGATAACCATCTGCAACTGCATTCTTATCACATTCTAAACAGATATATCCCTTTTTCACAGACGGGCTGAAATAATCACAATTCACACCTGTTACTTTCGTCGGAAGCGTCGGGACATTGTAAATGGTTCTGCCCCAATCCGAAGCAGCAGTATAGGTTTCGCTCTGTCGATAGGAATAAACTCTTGCCGTATATTCCGTATTCTTTGCCAGACCTGTAAGTGTAACGCCTGCAGCCGCTGTGGTGACCTTCGATGCACCTTCACTGCTGTCCCTGTAATATTCGACTATGTATCCTGTCGCACCATCAACAGCAGCCCAGCTTAAGGAAATGCTGTCTTCTGTTGCACCGGTAAAAGCAATGCTATCTGTTGCGACCTCCGTCGGAACAGTTACCACGCTGATTGCAGCAGACCACACGGTATCTTCAGGAGCCGTATCTGACGAAGTTGCTGATGTACCAATCTGCACATAATATGTCTTTCCTGACTGAAGTCCGTTCAACTGATATTTACAGTCACTGTATTTTATACTGCTCTCCTCGCCGCTACTGCAGTTTGCGAATGTATTTGTATCACTGACTCTCCAGTAATACCACATACTGTCGCCAAAAACTGCATCCCAGCTTATTTCTACAGATGACTCACTTGCATCAGTCTGTTTTACACCTGTCGGTGCCGGTGTGGCAGCTTTTACCTCTGTTCGGAACAGAAATGTCATTCCGCAAATGAATAACAAAGCTGCCAAAAAATACACTTTCTTCCTAAAATTCACACTTGTTTTCATAATTACTCTCCTTTGTTATTTTTCCGGTTTTATTATACAGATTTCCAATGTGAACCGCAAGAAATTTTACCCATATTTAACATTATTTGAAAAAAATATGAATTTCTAAAAAATATGTGCATTTTTTTCTATATCCTGTTTTTGACAGTGTTTTGACGTAAAAAGTCTTGCAGACCGCTCTGGCA
>CAYWXJ010000070.1:0-10582 GCA_964462405.1 uncultured Eubacterium sp. | reverse complement strand
GATTTTGCGAATGGCGCGGGCTGAACTGTTACAAATTTTTGTAAATATCTGATTTAACCTCTATGTATGACTTGCATGCATTTTTTATAATTTTTCCGTCTCCTCCTCCACAAATTTTATCACCCCGCATCCAATCTTCTGTCCGGAATTTCCCGACGGCTGCGTCGTAAAATCATCTGCATTTCTATGCACAATCACAGACTTCCCTATCACATCGTACAATTCCAGACCGGAATCATAAAATGCCATCCACGCATATCCGTCATGCGAAATCAAAGGCGGCATATCCCCGGCGTGATGCGGATGCTTGATATTTTCCGGATTATAATGATTTCCACTTTTCGAAAAATCCCCGGAGCAATCTCCATGCTCATGAATATGGAAGCCATAAAAAGCAGGAACATCCGGTCTGCCCCAATCCGGCAGTCCGAACATTTCTGCTTCAATCAAAATTCCACCATAGGGCACCTGATAAAACCAGATTATCCCTTTTAGTCCGGGATAGACCTCATCCCCACTTACTTCTGCAAATGCTCTTGGTCTGTTGTCTGTAAATATCTTCATAAAATGAATTCTCGGCGTTACCTGAAACATAAAAAACCTCTTTTTTCTTTTATTCTATGCAGGCAGCTTCCATTCGTTTCATTTTCTTAATCTTCCTCAATATGCTCCCGTCCCTGTGCAATGATGGTACGCACATGTTCATCCGCCAAAGAGTAGAAAATAGACTTTCCTTCTCTGCGGCTCTTCACCAGCTTATTCTGTTTTAATATCCGAAGCTGATGGGAAATAGCAGACTGCGTCATGTTCAGCACGGCTGCTAAATCACAGACACAGACTTCTGCCTCAAACAGCACAAACAAGATACGGATTCGTGTAGAATCTCCGAATACTTTGAACAATTCCGCCAAATCATACAATTCCGTTTCCTCCGGCATTGTTTCATCTACGATTTTTAATAAATCTTCATGAATCTCATGACTGTCACAGCACATCTTTTCCTCTTTATCCATGCATTCACCATCCTGTAAATAATTATAACTTCTTCACAAATAACGCCCGGACTGCATTTAACACGGCAAGTACCATAACACCCACATCTGCAAAAATAGCCAGCCACATATTTGCAATTCCAAGTGCGCCTAAAACTAAGCATATGACCTTAATTCCGATTGCAAAATAAATATTCTCATAGACAATCCGGATACATTTTCGGGATATACGGATCGCCTTTGCAATTTTTAACGGGTCATCATCCATAAGCACCACATCCGCAGCTTCAATCGCCGCATCAGAACCCAAAGCGCCCATTGCAATTCCAATATCTGCTCTTGATAATACCGGAGCATCATTAATTCCGTCGCCTACAAAGGCAAGCTTCTCCTTTTCCCCTTCCCGGGCTAATAATTCTTCCACTTTAGCAACCTTATCTGCCGGAAGAAGCTCACTGAAGACTTCTTTTATCCCAAGCTCTTCTGCCGCCTGGTTTGCAGCCGCGCTTCCGTCTCCGGTCAGAAGGACAGTCTTTTTTACTCCCGACCTTCTCAATTCGGCTACCGCTTCTTTCGCATGGGGCTTTAACAAATCGGCAATTAAAATATGTCCAGCATAGCTGCCCCCGACGGCTATATGCACAACCGTTCCAACATGACGGCATTCCTGATACTCAATTCCAAGGCGGCGCATTAATTTTGCATTTCCCGCCGCAACCTCTTTGCCGTCAACCTTTGCAATGACTCCGTTTCCGCTGATTTCCTCTACGTCGGTTACCTTCGACTTATCAATTTCTTTTCCATAAGCATTTTTCAGGCTCTTGCTGATAGGATGAGAAGAATAGCTTTCTGCGTAAGCCGCATATTCTAAAACCTTCTCCTTTTCCATACTGTTATGGTGGATTCCATTTACTTCAAAAACGCCCCGGGTCATGGTGCCTGTCTTATCAAATACAACGCAGTTAGTCTTTGCAAGTGTTTCTATATAATTAGAGCCTTTTACTAATATCCCTTCTCTGCTGGCACCGCCGATACCTGCAAAGAAACTCAAAGGAATACTGATTACCAATGCACAGGGACAACTGATTACCAAAAATGTCAATGCCCGGTAAATCCATTCTCCCCATTGCGGCGCAGTATGCAAAAACAGCAGATTAAAAAGGGGCGGCAGAACTGCTAATACCAGTGCTCCGTAACAGACTGCCGGAGTATAATATCTTGCAAATTTAGAAATAAAGTTCTCGGATTTTGACTTCTTAGAGCTGGAATTTTCCACCAAATCCAATATCTTAGATACTGTAGATTCCCCGAATTCCTTTGTGGTCCGAATCCGAAGCACACCTGTCATATTAATACAGCCGCTGATGACTTCACTTTCTGCTTCTACTTCTCTCGGAAGGCTCTCTCCTGTCAATGCACTTGTATTTAATGTTGAGCTTCCCTCTATTACGATACCGTCAATGGGAATCTTCTCTCCGGGACGGACCAGTATAACAGTGCCGACCTCTACTTCATCGGGATCTGCCTGCTCCACCTTCCCATCCCGTTCCACATTGGCATAATCCGGGCGAATATCCATCAGGTCACTGATATTCTTTCTGCTCTTTCCGACCGCATAGCTCTGGAACAGCTCTCCGATCTGATAAAACAGCATAACTGCCACGCCTTCTTTATAATCACCCAATGCAATGGCTCCCACTGTTGCAACTGCCATCAGAAAATTCTCATCAAATATCTGCTTATTTAAAATCCCCTTTATTGCTTTCCTTAAAATATCATATCCGATAATCAGATATGGTATCATAAACAGCCCAAATCTCACATACCCGCTGACAGGCAGCAGAGAAAAGAATATCATTAAGGCAGCGGCTGCGAGGATTCGCATCAGAACTTTTTTCTGCTTTTTATTCATAAACTCACCTCATAAATCCCGCTAAAAATAAATTTCACAGTCATCCTCTACTTTCTTGCAGTTCTTTAATACCTCCGGCATAACCGCTTTCGGGTCGCTGCCTTCTTCAAACTCAACACTCATCTTAAGTGTCATAAAATTTACTGCTGCCTCCTTAACTCCTGCCGTGTTCTTAGCAGCTTCCTCCATTTTGTTTGCACAATTTGCACAATCCACTTCAATCTTGTATGTCTTTTTCATATCCTGTTCCTTTCTTTTTTATTATTCATATGAACAATTATTCATATGTTTGATTGTATTATAACATCCTCTCTTTGATTGTCAATAGTTCTTTCACATTTTTTTTCATCTTTTCGCGCAAATTATTTACCTTTTTTACAATCTATTGTATAATATTACAAAGTGATTTTTTACTACATAAGGGAGGTTTTTAGTAATGAAGAAAAGTATCGGCACAAAAATTTTTACAGTTATGGTAATTATGGGACTTCTTTTTGCCTTGAGTCTTATCAGCAACCTCAATTCGCTGAATGGAATCTCCGACAATGACGAAGTTCTGTCTACCTACCTGTCCATGGAACAGGCAAGAAGCAATCTATCTACCTCTTTCCAGCAGGCGCAGCTTTATTGTAACCTATCCTACTTTAAACAGGATAGTGACGATATTGATATTATGAGAGAAAAGCTCCAAACTGCGACTAATAATATGAACAGCAGTATGGCAACCATTCAGGAATATGCCGCAGCGTGCCAGGATGAAGAGATTATTTCCATCGTAGACACCTGGTCAGCTTCTATGGCAAATTTTTCTACCTATTGTACGACTGTTTATGATGAAGCAACTGCAGAAAACTATGATACGGTAAAAGATATGATAGACAACATGTTAGACACCAAGACACCTGTACAGAATGCCGAGGATGCCTATGTTGAATTAATTACCCAGAAACAGGCAGCCATTTCTGCGAAAAGCGCTTCTAAGATTTCAAACACCTTTTTTCAGAATAATCTCATCTTAATTCTCTATGTCATTGTATTTTGCGCTGCAGTCATCATTGTTATGATTACCATTACAAATCCTGCCAGAAACTCTGGCAAACAGATTAAGGACATTGTAACAAAATTGCAGAATAACGAAGGTGACCTGACAGAAAGGCTCCCTGTTAAGACCAAAGATGAAATCGGCCAGATGACGATCGGCGTCAACGGATTTTTAACTCAAATGCAGGAAATCATGCAGAAGCTGAAAACAGAATCTGCAAACCTTATGGCATCCGCTAATATTGTCAGCTCTGAGATCCATGAATCCAATGAAAGTGCCAGCAATGTATCCGCTACCATGGAAGAGATGTCAGCAAGCATTGAAGAAATTTCCGCCACACTTGGACAGATTGCTACCGGAAGCGACAACGTGTTAAAGGATATTCAGAACATGATGAATCATGTAACCGAAGGTGTCAATCTTGTAGTCGAAATCAAAGACCGTGCCCAGGATATGCACCAGAGCACCGTTGCAGGAAAAGAAAATACGAATCAGGAAATGAACAGTATCCGCGATACCTTAATCAGTGCGGTGGAAGAAAGCCGAAGCGTAGAGCAGATCAACGAACTGACCGGAGAAATATTAGACATTGCAAGCCAGACGAACCTTCTGGCATTAAATGCTTCCATTGAAGCCGCAAGAGCCGGCGAGGCAGGAAAAGGGTTTGCCGTAGTAGCTGATGAAATCCGAAATCTTGCCGACAACAGCCGTGATACCGCAAACAATATTCAAAGCATCAGCAACTTAGTGACCGGAGCCGTTCAGAAATTAGCAGATAATGCAGAGCATATGCTTCAGTTCATTGACGATAAGGTTATGACAGATTATGATAACTTTGTGGTAGTTGTACAACAGTATGAAAAGGATGCAGAGTCCATAAACGGTATTATTTCTGAGTTTTCCAGAAATACCGAAGAAATCAATCAGACTATGGATGACATGAACACAGGCATCAATGATATTGCCGTGGCTGTAGACGAGAGTGCAAAGGGTGTAACCTTAGTTGCTGAAAGTGCCGTGGATTTAGTTTCCGCAATTACTAAGATTCAGCAGGAAACAGAAAATAATATGGGCATTTCAACTCAGCTCAGTGATGAAGTGAATAAATTTAAAAAGGTATAATCTTTTATGTTCAGGCGCGAAACCTGCCGCATTCATAATGACTGCGGCAGGTTTTTTCTAACCGGAACTTTTATGTTTCCTACTTGTCATCTGGTTTTAAATACTATATAATGTTTTTCGAGGTGATGAAATGTCGAATGATATTCACGAATTTTTGAGAGAGGTCTTAGACAAGCTTCAAAAAATCGACTATGTAAAACCGGAGTCGTTACCGAATATTGACTTATATATGGATCAGGTCACAACCTTTATGGATTCTCAATTAGCTTCTACCAAACGGCGTGAGGACGATAAGATTTTGACTAAGACTATGATTAACAACTATGCTAAGAATGATTTGCTTCCGCCACCGAATAAGAAGAAATATTCCAAGGAGCATGTGCTTGCACTGTTATTTATCTACTATTTTAAGAGTCTTTTGAGTATCAGTGATATTCAAAGTATTTTAAATCCGATCACAGAAAAATATTTTGGTAATACGGAAGGACTTTGTTTACAGGATATTTATAATGAAGTATTTGGTTTAGAGCACGAAGAAATCCAGCATATCCTTAAGGATCTCGCCAAGAAGTATAAGACGAGCCTGAAGACTTTTGAAAACATTCCTGATGACGAGGCGGGATTACTGCATAAGTTTTCATTTATCTGTATGTTAAGTTTTGATGTTTATATCAAGAAAATGATTATTGAACAAACGATCGACAAGCTCCCGTCTTCCGGCAGCAAATCCGAAAAATCGAATAAAAATAAAGAAAAGGAATAGAACATTTGCTCTATTCCTTTTCTTTATTTTTTAACCGTTCAAAGACCATATCATAACCGTCATTCCCATAATTTAAGGAACGGTTGACCCTGCTGATGGTAGCCGTAGACGCCCCTGTCTTTTCCGCTATATCTAAATATGTCTTCTGTTCTCTCAGCATATGCGCCACCTCAAACCTCTGCGAAAAGGAAAGCAGTTCATTCACTGTACAGACATCTTCAAAGAATGTATAGCACTCTTCCCTATTCTTCAGACTTAGTATTGCATCAAACAGATGATCCACCTCTTCGGTTCTTATCTTCTTGCTCATGTACTATTCTCCTTATTATCTTTCCTACTTCACATTTTAGCATATTAAAGTATGAACGTAAACAAAAAAATTCTTTTATCACATATTTCCTTTTTTCTCATAAAATAGAATATAATTTGTTTTTCAGGGAGGATTTTCTATTGTCATTTCAATCTCATTTCAAAAGGAGTCTTCTTTCCGCACTCTTAATTCTGGCGCTCTTTGTAACCGCCTTATCCGGATGCACCGGGAAAAACGGTGATGGTAACTCTGCGGGCAAAGCCGCTAAAAAAGTTGTCTTAAACGAAGTGGCGCACTCCATTTTTTATGCACCGATGTATGTTGCCATTGAGAAGGGATATTTTACGAATTCCGGCATTGATTTAGAGCTTGTCACCGGATTCGGAGCGGATAAGACGATGACGGCTGTCATTTCCGGAGAAGCAGACATTGGCTTCATGGGACCGGAAACAACGGTTTATGCTTCTAACGAAGGTTCTTCGGATGTGGTAAAGAACTTTGCCCAGCTTACACAGCGTGCCGGTAATTTTTTGATTGCGCGGGAGCCTTTGGAGAATTTTAAGTGGAGCGATTTAAAGGGCATGACTGTTTTAGGCGGCAGAGCCGGAGGAATGCCGGAAATGGTATTTGAGTTTGTATTAAAGAAAAATAATATTGATCCCACAACTGACCTGACAATCAATCAAAATATTGATTTTGGTTCTACTGCAGCAGCTTTTTCGGGCGGTCAGGGAGATTTTACCATTGAATTTGAACCAAGTGCTACCGCTCTTGAAGTGGAAGGTACCGGCTATGTAATAGCTTCCCTCGGTGTAGATTCCGGCTATGTCCCATACACCGCATTTTCTGCAAAGGAAAGCTATATTAACGACAACCCGGAAATTATTCAGGCATTTACGGATGGTCTGCAGAAAGGTATGGAGTTCACTAAGGACCACTCCAGCGAAGAAATTGCAAAGGTGATTGCGCCGCAGTTTCCGGATACGGAGGAATCCACGATTGCGACTATTGTAGACCGCTATAAAGAGCAGGATACCTGGAAAACGGATCTTATCTTTACAGAGGATGCTTACACACTTCTTTTGGATATTTTAGAGGAAGCCGGCCAGCTTTCCGAAAGACCGGAATACGAAAGTCTGATCACAACAGAATTTGCAGAAAAAGCAGCAGAATAAACATGTCATGACAGCAGAAAACAGCAGGAATTTTCCTTCCTGCTGTTTTTCATTAAAAAACAGTACAAATCTTGCTTTAGTATTCATATGCCAGTTGATCCATACAGGCAAACTCCGATAATTCTTCTAATATGTCCTCTAACATCTCACCTTCTGCCTGAATATGCAATACCATCGGCCGATGTAATGAGAGACTGTAAAGGCCCAATAAGGATTTCGCATCTACAAAATTGTGTCCTACCTCTAAATCAAAATCACACTCATATTTGGTAATAATCTTGTTAAAACGCAAAATCTCCTGCGTAGAACACAGTTTGATGTTCATGTCTTTCATCGTATATACACTCCCTCTCTCTAAAAATATCACAAAAAAAGCTCCACACCGGCAACACTCACGATCAGCATGATCACTCCTGCTAATAATACACCTAACATCACCGCTGAAATACTGGACTTAAAGTCCATATCTAAAATACTTGCTGCTAATGTGCCTGTCCATGCCCCGGTTCCCGGAACAGGGATTCCCACAAATAAAAGCAACGCTAAAAACAGTCCTCTCCCCGCCTTTGCCTGCAATTTCTTTCCGCCTTTTTCTCCTTTTTCCAGGCAGAATGTAAAGAACTTTCCAATTACCGGCTTATCTGCTCCCCACTCTAAGACTTTCCTTGCAAACAGATAAATAATCGGAACCGGCAGCATATTTCCGATAATACAGATTATATAGGACTGTACCACCGGAAGTCCTAACACCTGCGAGGCCGGAATTGCTCCACGAAGCTCAATTAACGGAACCATAGAAATTACAAAAATGTACAAATAATTTCTTAACATCTGCTTCTCCTATCATTTGCTCATGTACTGTTTTAAAAACGCAAACAATGCTTCCATTTCCTCTCTTGTACCAATGGTAATCCGCAGATAATTGGAAATTCTCTCCGGTTTCTTAAAGTGACGCACATAAATACCCGCATCCTGCAATGCCCTAAAGAGCTCTGCCCCCGGATACTTCGGATGTGTGACAAACACAAAGTTGCTCATAGAATCCTCAAATTCAAATCCAAGAGCCGTAAATTCTCCCTTTGCCCATTCCCTTGTCTCCACAATCTTCTGCGTACACTGCTCAAAATATTTCCTGTCACGAATCGCCGCTACCCCCAGCTCAATCGCCGGCTGGTTCATGGTATAAGAATTAAAGGAATATTTACAGTCATTGATATAACGGATCAGCTCAGGATTTCCAAGTAAATATCCGATCCGCATACCTGCCATGGAACGTGACTTGCTAAAAGTCTGCGCGATTAACAGATTATCATACTTCTTCAGTAAAGGCAATGCTGAAATTCCTCCAAAATCAATATATGCTTCATCCACGATAATTATGACATCTGAATTGCTCTGAATTATCTGTTCGATTTCCTCCAACGGCACTGCCACACCTGTAGGCGCATTAGGATTCGGAAAGACGATTCCGCCGTTTTCCTTTTGATAATCCTGCGGACGGATTTTAAAATCCTCATCTAAGGGCTGTATTTCATAAGGAATCCGAAGCAAATCCGCCCAGACTTCATAGAAGGAATAGGTAATATCCGGAAACAGAATTGGTCTTCCTGAATGAAAGCAGGTCAAAAATGCCATTGCAAGCACATCGTCTGAGCCTACACCTACAAACACCTGATCTGTATCCAGACCATAAAATCCGGCAATCGCTTCCACCAGCTTCGACGCTGCCGGGTCAGGATAGCGGCGGAGCAAATCCGTATCAATACACTGCAATGTCTCCACAACTCCCGGTGCCGGTGGATATGGATTCTCATTTGTATTTAATTTGATGATATTTGTTTTCTTCGGCTGCTCTCCCGGTACATAGGGAACCACCTTGCGAATATTATTTTCCCATGATCTCATAATCTGATTTCTCCCTCACGCATACATTTATGTATGTTTCTTATAAATGGTATTCTGCTGCCAGTTTTGCAAAGGCATCTAAGGAACGAACGATCTTCTCATTCGAAATGCAGTATGCTAAGCGCACATAACCGCCGCAGCCAAAAGCACTTCCCTTTACTAAAATCAGATTATATTTCTTTGCTGCCTTTACAAATTCTTCCTCATTCTCCACCGGGGATTTCATCCAAAGGTAAAAAGCTCCCTGCGGCTTTACACAGGCAAATCCCAGTTTTGTTAAACCTTCATATAATATTTTGCGGTTCTTATCGTAAAATTCCAAGTCTGCCTTTTCCTGTACGCAGGCAGCAACGGCTTTCTGCATTAGGGAAGGTGCATTTACAAAACCAAGCGTCCGGTTCGCAACATCAATTCCCGCAAGCATCTGCTCTGCATCTGTCACTTCATCCGGCACCACAACATAACCGATTCTCTCCCCCGGCAGAGACAAGGACTTGCTGAAAGAGTAGCCTACGATGGTATTGTGATAGTATTTTGTCAGGAAATCCTCCTCCACTCCGTCATAAACCAGCTCACGGTAAGGTTCATCGGAAATCAGATAAATTTCTTTATTGTATTCCTTCTCTTTTTTACAGAGGATTTCTCCAATCTGCTGCATGGTATCTTTCGAATATATCACGCCGGTCGGATTGTTCGGCGTATTTACGATTACAGCCTTTGTCTTTTCTGTAACAGCCGCTTCAAATGCTTTTAAATCCGGCTGGAAGGTCTCATAATCCGGTGCGACCGGAATCACTGCTGCATCAAAATTCGCCGCATAGCTTTTGTACTCACCGAAAAACGGTGCGAAGACAATCACTTCATCTCCCGGATCTAAAATGGTCTTAAATACAATATTTAACCCGCCTGCCGCCCCTACGGTCATAACGACATTATTCCATGTAAAATTCGTCCCAAATCTGCCGTTTAAATTCTCCGCGATTGCCGCACGGACATCTTCATAACCGGAATTTGACATATAACCGTTTAAAACCATCGGATCTTCTTTCTCTATCAGTTCTCTGACTGCCTGGTTGAAAGACTCCGGCGGCGGTGTAGCCGGATTCCCCAGGCTGAAATCAAAGACATTTTCTGCACCGACTTTCCCAGCCAATTCTTTTCCTTCTACAAACATGGCACGGATAGCAGAGCTTCCTGCTAAGGCTGCCCGTATCTTTTTTGAAAGCATTTTTCTTCCTTCTTTCTTGTTTCATTGTGCTGTATTAACGTACTAATTTATAATTTACTATATTTATTTAAGAATGTAAACTAGTGTACTGTACCGTTGATATTTAGTGTAATTACTAACCCCGTTAAGGGTT
>CAYWXJ010000069.1:0-10666 GCA_964462405.1 uncultured Eubacterium sp. | reverse complement strand
GAGAGTGCGATAGCACGATTTTGCGAATGGCGCGGGCTGAACTGTTACATTTTGTAGAATTATTATAAGCAAAAGGAAGAAAAATGGCAAGGTTTGTGGTATAATAATAAAAAGTAAAATTTATAGGAGAAGGACAACATGAACAATTACGAAAAGCTGCACAGTGGGGACATTTATAATCCGGGAGACGAAGAAATTATGAAGGAGCAGGTTCTCTGTATGGAAAAGATGTACGACTATAATGCAACCCGCCCGTCCGAAGGAGAGAAGAGAGAGAAACTCTTAAAGGAAATGTTCGCTGAGATCGGAGAAGGATGCTATATAGAGCCGCCGATTTATGCAAATTATGGGGGACATCACGTTCATTTTGGAAAAAATGTATATGTAAATTTTCATCTTACACTGGTGGATGATACGCATATTTATATAGGGGATAATACGATGATTGCACCAAATGTTACGCTTGCAACTGCCGGACATCCGATTTTGCCGACGCTTCGAAAGAAGGGACTGCAGTTTAATATGCCGGTGCATATCGGCAGGAACTGCTGGCTGGGTGCAGGGGTTCTGGTCATGCCGGGAGTGACGATTGGGGATAATACGGTAATTGGTGCAGGCAGCGTTGTCACGAAGGATATTCCGGCAAATGTTGTCGCAGTCGGAAGTCCCTGCCGCGTGCTCCGGGAAATCAACGAGCATGATAAAGAATATTATTATAAAGACAGAAAAATTAATTTTGAAAATTTATAAGTGAATAAAAATATCGTCTTTGGAGCATATTAGCAAAATAAAAACTAATATGTGAAGGAGATTTTTGATATGAAGAAGAAAGTTATCATTTTGCTTCTTACATCAGCCGTTATTACATCTGCTATGGCAGGTTGCGGATGCGGCCGTGGGAATGCAGGCAACAATACCAATGACAATGGAGCAGACATAACAGGAACAGAAGAATTTACAGCAGATGACACAGGAACAGAATCCGTATTTGATACGGAGAATGCTACCAGTCAGCTTCAGCTTGGCAATGCAGTCGAGATCCCGCAGGGCTGGGAGGGACAGCTTGCAGAAACAAATGCCCACGGAGAGTTAGAGAGAGTAATCGCAGACTATTGCGGTGTAGCACAGGAAGATTATACAAATGTACGTTACTACTACAATTACGTGGATTTAAACGGTGACAGCAAAAATGAGATTTTAGCATTAGTCTTAGGCGAGAATGTAACCGGAGTTGACGGAAATGTACTGCTTTGGATCGATGATGCAGAAGACGGAAATATTACCAAGGATTCTGTAAGACAGTCCTTCCATCAGGTAGAGGCACCAGTTTATATCAGTAATCATATGACAGAAGGTTACAGAGATTTGATTGTTGCAAATTATACCGGAGCAGCAGATATAAATACAGATGGTACGGCAGCAGATACGAATACAGCAGACACAGCAGCAAGTACCAGAAGCATAGATTCTGATACCACGCAGGGGAATGCAACAAAGCAGGGTACCGCACCAGCAGATGGCGTGACGCAGAATGCAGATAATCAGACAGGGACAGAGAATAATGCGGCAGGAGCAGCAGAAGCTTCATCCGTAGGAGTAGGCTACAGACTTCTTGTCTGGACCGGAGAGAAATATCAGGATTTAGAAGAAGGAACGGCCTTAGATAGTTTAGATGACTATGAAGGAACCGCTATTTTGACCAACAATATGGAAAGTGACCTTGCAAATGAGAACTATCATTTTCTTGGAGAAGCACTGAAATAAATAAAAAGCAGAAGGGGGAAGATAAGTATGCTGAAAAATTATGAAATCCGCAAATACCAGATGCCGTCGGAGGAAATCAAGGCTTTGGTCAGAGAAAAACGTGAAGAGTTGGTGAAACAGCAGCAGATTATCAAGGAGCATAAGCTTCCGGTATTTGTTCTCATTGAGGGATGGGGAGCAGCCGGAAAAGGAACCTTGATTGGAAATTTAATCGAGGAATTAGACCCAAGATTTTTCCGTGTCATCAAGATGAAAAAAGCGGATGAAGAAGAGCAAAGAAAGCCTTTTTTATGGCGTTATATGGAAAACATTCCGGAAGCCGGCAAATTCGTATTCTTAGATTCCGGCTGGTTGGATGAAACGGTAGATGACGTGATAAATGAGAGGATAAATGATACTGTTTTAGAAAAAAGACTGCAGCAGATCCGCATCTTTGAACGTCAGCTAAAGGATAACGGCTACCTGGTAGTAAAGCTGTTCTTACAGATTCCTCCAAAGGAGCAGAAGGAAAGACTCGACAAGCTGTCAGGAAAAAAGGATACAAAATGGCGTGTCGCTAAGAAGGATATTCTTCAAGTGAAAAAACGTGAAAAATATGAGAAGGTCTATGACCGGATTTTAGAAGCCACGAATACCGGATATGTACCTTGGAATATTGTAGATGCCGTAGATGAAAAACAGGCTCTGCTTCGGGTACTGCATCTGCTGACAAACCAGATTAATCAGGCAGTGGAGAATTTTAAAATACTGCCTGAGATCTTACATAAAGATTATCCGCTCTTAAAGATGCCAAAGCTTGCTGATGTATCATTAGATCAGGAAATGACAAAAGAAGAATATGAAGTCCGGTTAAAGGAACTGCAGAAGAAGTTGAAGAAGCTTCACAATAAGATTTACCGGAAACGGATTCCTGTCATCATTGCATATGAAGGCTGGGATGCTGCAGGAAAAGGCGGAAATATCAAGCGTCTGACAAGTGCCTTAGACCCGAGAGGATTTGAAGTACATCCGATTGCATCGCCGGAGCCGCATGAAAAAGCAAGACATTATCTGTGGCGTTTCTATCACAGGCTGCCGAAAGATGGACATATTGCAATTTTTGACCGCACCTGGTACGGCAGAGTTATGGTGGAACGGTTAGAGGGCTTTTGTTCTGAAAATGACTGGAAACGTGCGTATAATGAAATGAATGAGTTTGAAAAGGAATTGTCCGACTGGGGTGCAGTTGTCATCAAGTTCTGGATTCACATTGATAAGGATACGCAGCTTGCCCGTTTTACAGAGCGGCAGAATACACCGGAGAAGCAGTGGAAAATAACAGACGAAGACTGGCGCAATCGTGAAAAATGGGATGACTATGAGGTGGCGGTCGATGAGATGATTGCAAAGACCTGTACGGAAAATGCGCCGTGGTTCATCATTCAGTCTAATAATAAGTATTATGCGAGAATACAGACAATGCAGATTGTAATAGATGAAATTGAGAAACGCCTGGCAGATTAGGAGACTTGAGATGGAACTTGTAAAAGGAAGACCGCTTGACGGCACGGACCGTCTGGCAAAGGAGATGCGGGTGTACGACCTGCTAGATGAGCTTGGTATTGAATATGGAAGAATTGACCATGAAGAGGCAAATACAATGGTAACTTGTGAAAAAATTGACAAAGTCTTACATGCGGCAATTTGTAAAAACCTGTTTTTGTGCAACAGACAGAAGACGAAATTTTATCTTCTGATGATATTAGGAGATAAGAAATTTAAGACCAAGGACATCAGCTCCCAGATTGGAAGTGCCCGCCTTTCTTTTGCGGATGCAACGGATATGGAAAAGTATCTTGATACTACACCGGGGTCCGTTAGCGTCATGGGGCTTATGAACGACAAAGAGAATCAGGTTCAGCTCTTAGTGGATGAGGATGTGTTAAAGGATGAATATTTTGGATGCCATCCCTGTATCAACACCAGCAGTATCCGTTTAAAATGCAGGGATGTATTTGAGGTATTTTTACCAG
The DNA here is from genome assembly GCA_964462405.1 of uncultured Eubacterium sp. Taxonomy (GTDB): domain Bacteria; phylum Bacillota; class Clostridia; order Lachnospirales; family Lachnospiraceae; genus Roseburia_B. The sequence goes on along the minus strand of CAYWXJ010000069.1, from coordinate 6,890 downwards.
CGGTACATCATAATATGATGGTAGTGAAGATTTAAGCAATAAGCTATATTCGTAAAAATAGACCGGCAGGACTCAAAATGAGAACCTGCCGGTTTGTTATGAGTGATTTGCCTCTAACTTCTCTTCGAAATCTGATTCAGGAGCTGGTTTTGAATAATAATAACCCTGCGCAATGTAAGCATGGATTTTCTTCATGAGATTTACGTCATCCATAGTTTCCACACCTTCACAGACGACCTGTGCAGGCAGGCTCTCTGCCATCCGGACGATTCCGCGCATAATCTTTACCTGCCGTTCTTTGTTCTCCTGGTTTAACAGGAAGGAACGGTCTAATTTGACAACGGAGGCAGGAATCTGTTCAAAGACACCTAAAGAAGAATAGCCGGCGCCGAAATCATCAATGGAGAGCCGGATACCTTTTTTGCGGAGAATGTCAATCGTTTTCTTTATGGCCTGCTGCTGCAGCTCTTCTACGACCAAAGTTTCTGTAATTTCAACCTCAATCAAATCCTTTGAAATATGATATTTCGTTAAAACCTGCTCTAAATGTTCGCAAAATTCCGGTTTTACAAAATGCATTCTGGAAAAATTGCAGGAAACCGGAACGACTGCTTTCCCGGCATCTATCCGTCTGTGCAGCATTTTACACACAGATTCTAATACAAAAAAGTCGATCTCTGTAATTTTTCCTGTCTTTTCATAATAAGGGACAAAATATCCGGGAGAGCGGATCAGCCCATCTGCCGTAGGGTCGCAGAAGCGGACAAGAGCTTCGGCGCCTACGATTTTTTCGGTACGAATGTCCACTTTGTTTTGGTAGTAGACAACAAAATCAGTCCAAACATCGGCTGCCTCTAACACCTTTTCTCTTTCGTGACGCTCTTTTAGCATTGCTTCAAAAGGAGCGTCATATATTTTCAGAGTATCGTTGCTGCTCCCGATTACTTCAAGTGCCTGATTTGCGTAGTTCATTGCACGATGCAGGTCAATTTCATTTTGCGGGATCGGATATACACCTAACTGAAGCTGCATACGGTTCTCTGAAATTCTGAAAATCTGCTCCTCTAACTCTTGCTGAAGTTTTTGAATACGAATCAGAAATTCATCCCAGTCCTGCCATTCCAACAACAATACAAAGCGGTCGCCCTGACTTCTTGCACAGACTTCATGTTTGGTATCTACGCATCGGAGCAGGGTCGTAGCCACTGTTTCCAATACTTTTTCCCCGGCGTTCCGGCCGTAGATGATATTATAGGGGCGGAAATGGGAAATATTCAGTCCTACAAGGGCATAATTATTTTTGTGTTCCGGCAAGAGCTTATGTTCTCCCCAGTATATCAGATAATTGGAGTTCCAGATGTCAAGCGTGGTGTCTTTATACAGCAGCTTTTGGATTTTCCGGCTGTCCCGAATCAGATGATAGGCTACGCTTATAATAATGACAATCAGGATAAGCATAGCAATGATAAGCGGTATGCTGTAGCGGTAGATAAACTGCTGCAGACTGACTAACGGAGAGGTATTTTCCCGCAGCATATACGCATTGATCTCTTTGTCGTTAATGGCTGAGAGAGTTTTTATTAAAATTTCATCTAAGATGGACGGAGCTTCCGGAGACAACGCCATATATACGGTATAATCCGTATTCAATACGGTCTTTATTGACAAATGACCGTACTGCAGCTCGGCCTGTAATAGATGTTCTGTCAGGTAACCGCCGCATAAAGCAGCATCTGCCGTGCCTTTGTTTAACCTATCAAGGCATTCCTGCTGGGTATCGCAGATGATAAAGGAGGTATTTTGCAGATCCAGCAGATTTTCTCCATAGAACTTTAATTCTTCTGTCGTTACCAGAGTGTTCATGTTCTGATTGGATTGATCTTTGTTCCGGACAAGTACAAGAGGAATTTCTGAATAGTTATAAAGTGCTGCGGGGGCAGCTTCCGGATTGGTGCAGGTATAATAGGAAAGAAGCTGTACCGTTCCGTTCTTGAGGGCAGCTTCTGCGTCCTGTTCGTGCTCTAACTTTTTGTATTCCAGCTTCAGGCCGGCGGCTTCTATGCATTCCTGCAGCATTTCTCTGGCTAATCCGCAGAATTCACCGTCTTTTTCATAGGAAAAAGGATAATAACCGTCCAGATAGCCTACAGTGATGGTTTTCTGCGATTGAATGTATTCCTTCTCTTCAAGGGTAAGCAAATTGGTCTTATCTAACCTGCTTTGGAAAAATTTGTTGATAAGCTCTGATTCGAGATCCGGAGAATCAATTTTCAAATCCGCCACAGCCTGATTCAGTTCGCGCAGAACATCATCATTTCCCTTGTAGGTAATGTAATAAAATGGCTTGGGAGCAAAACGTCCGATGACCCGCTGACCGTCTTTCACTTCTGTCAGAGTATGTACCAGAGCGTCTACCTCACCTTCATCTACTGCCTGCTGCAGCAGAGCGGTAGATTCATATTCTATAATGTCCGGCTGCTTAATATCATTATCTGAGAGATATTCTAAAAACTCATTCTTACGGACATAGTTTTTGACCAGTCCAAAAGTGATCTGCTTCATTGCGGTAAAATCCTCATAAGCGATGTCGCTGTCAGGATTGGTGGCGATGACACCAAAGGTATACCCGCTGGAAAGGTCTGCGTAATCGAATTTTTCGGCACGCTCTGCGGAATACTGTGCCGAGCCTACCAGATCTACCTGCTTTTTCTCTAATTGTGCTAAGGCATCTTCCCAACTGTCACATGGGACATATTCGATTTCCCAGTTTGCATATTCGCAGAGAGCGTCCAGGTATTCTATGTCCATTCCGCCAAAACTTCCGTCGGAGTTTGTGATATGGTATCCGTCCATAGGAAAAAAGGCGACCATCACAACGCGCTTTTCCGAAGCAGATATTTGTGTGGAAAAAAATAATAGAAAGAAACTTAAAAAATATAAGAATCCAAATAGGAATTTATAATGTTTGCATCTTGTATACATATAGTTATCAATCATCCAATCATTGCAGAGGCAATTGGATTTTCCTTTCTCCCGGATGAATCCGGGGAATTGTATCAATAAAAATCTATTTTAAGTATACTGAATGCAGAATCTAATTTCAATAAAAATTAATAAATAATTCGGGATAGATGAAATTGTCTTATAATTACGAAATAAAAGTGAAAATGATTTGCAAATTTGCTATAATAAAAAGAAAGTAGAATCAAAAGGGAGGCGATTGTATGTTTAAGGTTTTGCTGGCAGGAGGAAATCACCAAATTATAGATGAATTTTTTGAACAGGAGGGGGATGTGTTTGAGTTCGTGACCACTTCCGTACGCAGTCGTGATATTGCCAGACATATCAAATATTTTCAGCCGGATATGCTGGTGTATTGTCTGAGGGGTGAACCGCGGGATATTTTTTCAAGGATATTATCCGTTAAAGGCAGATGGTCAAAGATTCCTTTTGTACTGATTATGTCAGAGGATGACTGTGAGGAGTGGGAAGCGACTGCAGGTGCTCCGGCAGATATGATATTCCGGACGCCGGTTAAGCTGAATCAGGTTATACATAAGATACAGGAGTATCTTGATGAACTGCACCGGATAGAAGAGAAAGAGCAGTCAAAGGAGAAAGAACAGGCAGTCAATAAGCAGCCGGAAAAGAAGAAACCGCCGGTTGAAGAGCAGCCGGAAGAGAAAGAACAGACGGAAGAGAAAGAACAGACGGAAGAGAAAGAACAGACGGCAGAAGCTGCCGCAAAGAAAAAACGAACACATATTCTTGTGGTGGATGACGATGTCACCATGCTAAAGACCATTAAGGGACATTTAACGGAGCAGTTTGATGTGGCTACGGCACCAAGCGGAAGGGTCGCACTGAAATTCCTTGAGAGTAAGACCACAGATCTGATTTTGCTTGATTATGAAATGCCGGAGGAAAACGGAGTGGCGGTCTTACAGAAGCTACGGGCAAACCCTGTCACAAAAAACATCCCGGTGGTATTTCTGACGGGAATTACAGAGCAGCATAAGATAAAGAAGGCGATTGCCATGAAGCCGCAGGGGTATCTGTTGAAACCAATCGATCATGAGAAGCTGCTTTCGGCAATTACTAATATACTCAGGCATTATCGCAAATAAGGGGAATCATATGGAAAAAGAATTATCGGTTACAGATTTGATTGACACGGAGGTGCTGCAGCGGCTACAGGACGGTTTTGCAGAAATGACAGGAATGGCGGCACTTACTACAGATGTAAACGGCAAGCCGGTGACACGGGGATCGAATTTTACAGATTTTTGCAACTTATATACCAGAAACTCTCCCGTAGGAGGGGAACGCTGTGAACAATGCGACCGTCATGGAGCAGAGGAAACACGTAAAAATGGCAGACCCCAGATTTATTACTGCCACGCGGGACTGATGGATTTTTCTGCGCCGATTATGGCAAATGACAGGCTGGTGGGCTGTTTCATCGGAGGGCAGGTATTAGTTAAGCCAGTCGAAGAGGAGCATGTGCGCCGGGTCGCAGAAGAAATCGGGGTAGATGAAGAGGAATACCTGACCGCAGCCCGGAAAGTAAATATCCGGCAGGAAGAGCAGATTGAACGTGCGGCGGACTTTCTGCATATTATAGCAAGCGTTTTGTCTGATATTGCATATGGTAAGCATATGGCTATCCAGGCAAATGAAGAAATCGAGCGGGCTGCAAATATGAAATCAGATTTTCTTGCAAATATGAGTCATGAAATCCGTACTCCCATGAATGCTGTTATTGGTATGGCAGAGATGGCATTGCGGGAGGAGGTGTCACCGGCGGCGAGGGAATATATCCTGCAGATTAAAAGTTCCGGCAGGACCATGCTTAGAATCATTAATGATATTTTAGACTTTTCAAAAATAGAGTCCGGGAAAATGGATATTAATCCGGTAGAATATGGACCGATGTCGGTGGTGAATGATATGGTAAATATCGTTATGCCGCGCCTGCGGGATAAAGATGTAGAGCTGGTTTTAGACATTTCACCGGATATTCCGGACCGGCTGCTCGGAGATAATATCCGGATAAAGCAGATTTTAATTAATCTGGTCAATAATGCAATAAAATTCACACAGAAGGGTGCGGTTACGGTACGGATGGAAGGTGTCCGTAAAGAAGAGCGTATGACGGAGCTTTCCATAGAAATAGAAGATACCGGAATCGGAATCAAAAAAGAAGATATAGGAAAGCTTTTCCGGTCTTTTCAGCAGCTTGACAGCAAGCGGAACCGGAATATTGAAGGAACCGGCTTAGGACTTGCCATTTCGAAAAGATTGCTCGTACTTATGGAGGGAGATATTCAGGTAGAGAGCGAGTATGGAAAAGGAAGTAAGTTTTCTGTAAAGCTTCCGCAGGAAATTATAGACCCTGTACCGGGCATTTCTGTAAAAAATATGGAAAACGCACTTGCAGTCTTATGGATTGATAATCCTTATGTAGAACAGCAGCTAAGAAAAGATTTGAGTGTATTTCACATTGAATATGCGAAGGCTTCGAATATTGAAGAGCTGTGCCGGATACCGGAGGGCAAGGAGCAGTTTCTTTTTGTAGAGCGGATGTGTTTTAATATGGAGGTGGAAGAGTTTGCAAAGAGCCATCCTTCATGGACGATCGTTTTGATGATTGATTATTTTGACGCGGAAGAATACAGAAGCTCGAATATCGTCGTTGTGAAAAAACCGCTGTATGCTCTGAACATTGCAATGATTTTCAACAAGGAGAAGATTCACTATGCGCAAGAAGGTTCGGAGGATGAGGAATTTAACTTTATCGCACCGGAAGCAGAAATTTTAGTGGTTGATGACAATTCCCTGAATCTTACAGTGGTGGAGGGACTGTTAGAGCCGCTGAAAATGAAGATTGATACAGCATTAAGCGGCAGGGAGGCGATCGATAAGATTTCCGTGCATCATTATGATTTAGTGTTTATGGATCATATGATGCCGGAATTAGACGGTGTGGAAACGACCCATATTATCCGGCGTTTTCATAAGGAATATGACGATACGCCGATCATTGCATTGACGGCAAATGCTGTAGACGGCACAAAAGAGATGTTTTTAAAGGAGGGCATGAACGACTTTGTTCCGAAACCGATTGAACTGCGGCTTTTAGTTTCTAAGGTCCGTCAATGGCTTCCGGTTGAGAAAATTTTGCACAGTATTGCAAATGAAGAAACCGATACCGCAGAAAAAGAAACAAAGCCGCTTTTGGTAGGAAATTTAGATACGGCACTTGCGGTAAGTCTTCTTGGAAGTGAAAAGCTTTTCTGGACGGTCTTAAAGGATTATTACTGCTGTATTGAGCGAAAATCGGCAGAAATCTTAAGCTTTTATGAGAAAGAAGACTGGGCGTCCTATACGATCGGGGTACATGCTTTAAAAAGTGCGTCCAAGCAGATTGGCGCAGTAGGATTGTCGGAAAAAGCAGCGGAATTAGAAAAGGCGGGAAATGCCAGGGACCTGGAATTTATCCGTGCGCATACGATGGATATGTTAAAAGAGTATCAGGAGTATATCTCTGTTTTGATGCCGTATTTCCCGGAACAGGTAAAGCGTGAAGAAGAAAAGCCGCTGATTGCAGAGAAGGAGCTTTTCAAATTATTCGACAGGCTGCAGGAGGCGGTGGAAAATCTGGATATGGACGGTATGCAGGAGGTCTTAGATGGCCTGCAGGAGTATCGGTTTTCAGAGAAGCAGAAACCGCAGATAGATAAATTAAAACGGGCAATCGAAGAGATGGATGTAGAGGTCTGTGAGGAGCTTATGAAGGGGTGGAGCCGTGTGTAGTACGGACGGACACTTTTTTACTTGTAACAGTTCAGCCTTTCGGCTTCACTGTTACTGAATCCGTCCATTTAAAG